>NZ_JASVEJ010000015.1:0-55304 GCF_030285425.1 Geitlerinema calcuttense NRMC-F 0142
CGCGCAAATTGCCCGGGCGCTCGCGCAATTTGCGCCAGGCGGAAAACGTTCTTTCCTCACCGGCGGAAAAGTGAGAAGGAAAATTCAAAAGCCCAAGTTTGGCGCGATGTCGTCATGGATGCCGTCGGACAAGCCTTCATGAGTGGATTCCCACGCCGCCACCAGTGCGATCATGGCCGCATTGTCTGTGGAAAAATGCGGCGGGCAAAGGTGAAGCAACAACCCCGCGCGCGCGCATTGACCTGTGAAAAGCTCGCGCAAACGGGAGTTGCACGACACTCCGCCGGAGACGGTGACGGTTTTTACCCCTGTCATCAGGGCCGCCCGAATCGTTTTGTCCACCAGAACCGTGCAAATGGCCTCTTGAATTGAGGCGCAGAGATCGGCGCGGTGTTCGGCGGCAAAACCCTCCGGTTGTTTCGCCAGAAAGTAACGAACCGCGGTTTTGAGTCCACTGAAGCTAAAGTCGAAATTCGCGTTTTTTGAGAGCCCACGCGGAAAGTCATAGGCGTCAGGACGGCCATCGCGGGCGTATGTATCCAGCAACGGGCCGCCCGGATAATCAAGCCCGAGGAGCTTGGCCGCTTTGTCGAAAGCCTCTCCCGGCCGCATCATCGACAGTGGCTCCGATTTTGCGGTGGGAGCCCGCGGATTGCGCGTGAAGGAGGATGGTGTGGCCGCCGCTGACGATCAGGCTGACATTGGGGAAGAGATTCTCCGGAGCAATTTGCCCGGAGAGAATGGGCGAGAGCAAGTGCCCGTGCAAATGGTTGACGCCGACGAATGGTTTGTCCAAGGACACACTCAGGGCTTTCGCATAGGACAGTCCAATCAGGAGGGAACTGGCCAATCCCGGCCCACGGGTGGCCGCCACCAGAGACAGGTCAGCGGGGGAAAGGCCGCTTTGATCGAAAGCCTGTGAGACCAATTGGTCGATGATTTCGAGATGGGCGCGGGAGGCGATCTCGGGAACCACACCTCCGTAGGGCTGATGCCGCGCAATTTGTGAGGACACCAGATTGACCGCCACACGTCCGGATTCATCGACGATGGCCACGGAGGTTTCGTCGCAGGAGGTTTCAATGCCCAGAACGTTCATTCGGAAAAACTTCTCCCACGGGTGGGTTATTTATTGGCCGTGGGTGGCGGAGAGGAAGGGGAACCCGCCACGGGGGCATGGGCATTGGCGCGATTGGCAAAAATTTGAATCCCGCGAATGACATCTTTGGCCCGTTCCAACTGTGTGTCAGTGGGTTTTTTGCGTGGAGAGGCGGGGGCATTCTCCTCAAATGACGGCATCCGGGAGAGGATCAACTCGCGCTCTTCCTGCTCGGTGACAGGAACGATGATGTCCGGAGTCACTCCGTTTTCATGAATGACCCGGCGATTCGGGGTGTAATATTTTGCCGTGGTCAGGCGAATGGCGGAACCATCCTCATTGGGCAGGACACTCTGCACCGAGCCTTTGCCGAAACTGGTCTCGCCGACGACAATCGCGCGTTTGAGGTCTTGGAGGCATCCGGCCACAATCTCGCTGGCGCTCGCGCTGCCCCCATTGATCAGCACAGCCACCGGATAGTCCGCGCGTTTTTTGCCACCCTTGGATTTGTAAACCTGGCGATTGGATCCGTCACGTCCCTCCGTGGAGACGACCGTTTGTTCCGCCGGGATGAATGCGCTGCAAATGTCCACGGCTTTATCCAGCAGACCACCGGGATTGTTGCGCAGGTCGATAATGAGTCCTTGCATCCCCTGCTTTTCGAGTTTGTCCAAAGCGGTGGAGAATTCCTTGTCGGTCGGATCGTTGAATTGGGTCACCCGGATGTAACCGATTTTATCCTCCGTGAGGGGAAATTCCTTTTTGCCATTCATGTCCTTGACACTGTCGACTTTGATAATCTCGCGGGTCAGGTCGTATTCTTGCATCTCCTTGGACTTTGGGTGAAAGACCGTGATGGAGACTTTTTCACCCGGATTGCCCCGGAGTTTTTTGACCACATCGCCCAGCTGCATGTTTTCGGTTGTTTTTCCGTCGATTTTCACAATGCGATCCCCCGGCATCAGCCCGGCGCGCGACCCAGGGGAGTCCTCCATGGGACTAACGATGACGATGGCGTTGTCCCGCACACTGATGACGATTCCGACTCCGCCGAATTCCCCTTGAACCGAGTCACGCATGTCACTGAAGGTTTCCGGCGCCATGAATTGACTGTGCGGATCAAGGGACGAAAGCATCCCTTGCAGGGCCGAGTAGATCAGGTCTTGATAGGTGACTTTATTCCCATCGACATATCCCTGACGAACTGTTTCCAGCACGCGGGTGAAAAGCCGGATATTGGCGTAACTGTCATCTTTTTGGGCGGACGAATCCTCCACGGCGCTGATCAGATTGAGCTTGAAGCCCAAAAAGAGATTCACAGCCGTCAGGGCAACGATCGCAAAGGTGATGCGCGTCCATTTCATCATGATATAACAACGTATCTTAGCCGAAGATTCGATTTAATCCAGTCGAATTCACGGGAAAAGGGCGGTTCAGCGACAGAAGAGAAAAGTGCGTGTGATCAGCCACAGCTTGTGCCATTTGCACAGGGAGACATCCTTGCGCATGACTGGAAAATTTTCGGTGGCCAGTTTTTCAAGGATTTTGTGATAAACCGCGCGCATGGACTCCGCCGCCACCATGGCCCGGCGATCTTCCGGTGCCAGATGGGATTTTGCCTTCGCGTAGTATTCCTCGGCGCGCTGGCATTGGAACCGGGCCAATTCCAGAAAAGCGGGGGTTTCCTTGAAAGCCATCAGGTCGGACTCAGGATAGTTGAAACGGGTTAACTCCTCTTGCGGGATGTAAATGCGGTCATTGAGGGCGTCTTTTTTGATATCACGAAGGATATTGGTGAGTTGAAAGGCCAGCCCGAGGTCGATGGCATATTGTTTTGCGCTGTGATTGCGGTAACCGAAAATTTCAATGCTCGTCAACCCCACCACTGAGGCCACGCGGTAACAATATTGGCGCAGATCCTCAAATGTCCCATAACGCTTGATCGTCAGGTCCATCTCGACACCCTTGATCAATTCGTCGAAGTAATCTTTTGGAATCGTGGGAAATTCATGCAGAAGCAACTGGATGTCACGCCCGAGAGCGGTGGTGGCGCGTCCCTCATAACACCGGTCAATCTCGATGCGGCATTCTTCCAGTTGCGCCTTTTTCTCATCCAGACTTGTGGCCGTGTCATCGGCGATGTCATCGACCACACGGCAAAATGCGTAATAAACCGTCATCCCCCGTTTACGCGGGGGTGGGAGAAAGGCGAAACAAAAAGCGAGATTGGAGCCGCTTTTTCTGGTAATTTCGGTGGAGCTGAGTTCAAGATAATTCACAGGGTCAGCCGAGGGTAGACAAAACCATGGCAGGAATGAATTGAAAAATCTTGTAACAGGAGTAATTTAATCTTGTTTAATGAAACGCAATCTCATAACTCTATCCACCTATGCAAGCCACACAACAAGCGTTTGACCAGATTCAAGCCATGAAGTCCGAGCAAGGGATGCCCCCCGAGAAAGCTTTGCGCATCGCCGTGGAGGACGGGGGGTGCAGTGGCAGGCAATACGTGATCAAGTTCGACGACATGAAGGATGACGACATTGTGGTGGGTGACGATTTGGCCACACGAATCATCGTTGATCCGGTCAGCCACGAGTTGATCAAGGACTGTGAAATTGATTATGTGGACACGCTCTCGGACACCGGTTTCAAAATTCGCAATCCTCTGGCCAAGCGCAGTTGCGGCTGTGGCAAATCTTTCGAAGTGTAAGTCGGGTCAGCCGGAGCAATTTGCGCCACGAAAAGGCGCAAAAATCACTGGAGGAAATGAACCCCCCCGGATTTTCCCTGATTGGTGGGCTGGGCTCCTGTCCGGCCCACTTGTAAAAACTCCGCACGATGAAATGCGCTCTTCGTGTCTTTGCATGAGGCAAATTGCGTGGCTGTCTTCAAAGCTCCAGACGGGAGGCTTTTTGGAAGGCCAGCCACAGGGGAAGAGCGATGCAAAGCAGGCTTAAAAGCAACACGATGCCCAGTCCGGCGAATTGAAGAATGCCCGGCCATCCAGCGCCGACTTCCGCCAGACGCCCGGCGATGGTGACCTGTGAGGGCAGGGCCAGACAAGCGATGCAGATGGCCACGTAAAGAAAAGTCAGCACCAGACACAATGTGCCACCGAAGCCTGAAACGATTTTTGCGGGATTATCCTCCTTGAAATTCGGGTAAAGGACTCCCAGACCCACCGACAGGCTCGACAGGGCTGCCGCCATGAGAATGATCACCAGAAGAAATTGGGCGGTTTGCCATAGAGGAAGGGACAGCACCAGGCAGGAGATCAGAGTGAGGCCAGCCACGATGACCGTGCTGAAAACCATGCTCGTCCAGAATTTCTGCCAGATCACCCCCTTGAGCCCGACCGGGGACAGCCCCACCAGCCAGAGACGGCGGCCTTCCAGACTGAACTGGGGAAAGACAAACCGGGTCGTGAGCGTGCCCAAGGTCATGGAGCAGGCGGCGAGATTCATATGCGCGATGAAATGACTCCAGAATCCGGTTTGCACGTCGATCCGCATTTTTTGCAAATTGAGAACATAGATGCCCATAATCCCGAAAAAGACCGCAAATTGCAGCCATTGTTGCGGGTCGCGGAAAAACGTTTTGGCATCTTTCCATGCAAGCGCTGCCGCTGGTCCTCCCATGAATGGACGGAGCAGGGGATGGAGCAGGTCGAGAATGGACCAATCGGGATGTCGGTTGGCGGTTTGATTGGTCGTCCACGGCAGGCGAAAACGCTGTGAGCGGGTGTGAACGCTATTCCATGCGATGGCATACGCCCGGGACAGGCAGGTGAATGACAGCATGTTGAAAAAAAGCGCATTGCTGGTCAGCAAAAGAAAGTAGTAGAGGGTATTCGAGTGAGCCCCGTCCAGGGCAGACAGCAGACCACGGGAGAGCCAGTAACCCGGCCAAAGAGGGTGGGTGAGGAACCGGGTATTGTTGAGCAATTGGCTCATGATATTGGTGGTTTTGAGCGCGTCCACATCCGGGGGGGGGCTGGTGAAAAGTGAGATGCCCAAAGCAAGCATGAGACCAATCCAAGCAGACAAAAGAATCGCGAGCACAACCGGATAACGGGACAACCAGATGAAAAAGAAAAGCAGGCAGAGACCAAACACCCCGCAGAATGCCACAAAAGCCGCCAAGAGAAAGGGGAGCCAGAGATAATACCCCCACGGCGCCTGATAGACATGCCCGTAGGCGATGGCCAATGGAATAAGGAGAAACACAAAGGCCCACGAGGAAAGGGTGATGGCCTCAATGGATTTCCAACGGAAAAGCGTCTCATGCGACAGGGGATGGGGGAAAAGCCAAATGGTTTCCTTGTTTTTGAAAAGGGTGGTATATCCGATCACCGCTGTGCTGATCATGAGCATGACCATCAGAATGCCGAAAGTCACAAAAACCATTCGCTCCAGCACGATCGTGCCCACCAGGGGGAATTGCTTGTAAACATAATCCAGAGCGCGGTAGCTCATGTAATAGGCTCCCCCGAGGTAACAGAGGCAAAAACCGGCGATGACTGATGCCATGAGTTTTGAGGCGCGGAGCAATTCGCTCATTTTGCGCTTCATCAACAGATGGCTGGTGCGGGTGGCGAGATGAAAAAAACGAAGGGTTTCCATGGCGTGTCCGCTTCCAGAATGCCGAAATGAAAAACTTTTTCAAAAAGAATTAAAAATCTTTGGCAGAGCGGGGATTTTTGCTTAGTTTTGCGGGGTATGTCAGTTATACGAACAGACGCGACTTTTTTTCTTTCTGCACATCGCTGGATTTGAACAAGCGGCGGATGCTCGGGCAGTTGTCCAAAGTCATTCATTTCCCCCCGAATGTTCTGATTTTCAAGCAGGGTGAGCCGAGTGACGCGCTCTACATCATTAATAAAGGGGTTGTCGAAGTTTACATCGAGAGTCAGGATGGCAAACGCAAACAATCCCTGGGGTATCTCTCCCGTGGTGATTGTCTCGGTGAGATCGGTATTCTCACCGGCGCTCCGCGTTCTGGCAACGCCCGCACCTGCGAGGCGTGCAGTCTCCAGTATTTCTCGGAGGAGAATTTCTACAAGATGATTGAGGTCGTCCCCAGCTTTTTCCATTACCTTTCCACATTGCTGGCGGAACGCCTCCGCAAGACCTCGCACATGGCGCTCATGAACAGCAACTGTCTGGAGCTGAGCGGGAACTTGGCGAATTTTGATCTGGTGACCCTTTTCCAGACGATTGAACACAGTTCCAAGACTGGGGAACTGAAGATTTTCGACGCGAACTCCAATGAGATGGGGAAATTCTTTTTTAACAAAGGCACGCCGACCCATGCCCGTTTCGGGCGGTTGAAGGGGGTTCAGGCTGTGTGGCAGTTTTTCCTGGTGCCGGATTTGGAGGGGAATTTCGCCTTTTACGTGACTGACACAGCCTCAGAAATGGACACGGAGCTGGAGAGCCAATACAGCACGACAGAAATCCTGATGAATGCGCTTCAGATGCGGGATGAATTTCAGGAAATGAGCGCTCTGGACGAGGACTCCATGCAGCCTTTCATACCGCTGGGTGAGAGTCTCAGTGTGGTGGACAATAAATACGGGGCGGTTCAGGAATCCGTTTTTGCCTCCTTGAAAATCTCTCCCAAAACAGTGAAACAACTCTGTGAAGAATTGCCCTACTGCGAATATGATGTTTACTCGGCTGTGCAACGTCTGGTAGAAACCGGGCAAATCAAGTAAGCATTCACCCATCGCCTGAGATGCTTTCAAAGGAGAAAGGTTTTTTTCGTATGTCCCGCAAAGTGAAAATCGCCGTCATGCAGACGCATGCCTCTGTCTCACTGAAGGACAATTTGCAACGCCACTTGGCGTTGGCGCAAAAAGCCGCCGAGGTGGGAGCCCAGATCATCTGCACGCAGGAGATGTTCACGACCCAGTATTTTTGTCAGGAGGAGAATCACAAGTATTTCGATTTTGCGGAAGCGATTCCCGACGGTCCGAGCACCCGGGGTTTTTGTGAGCTGGCCAAAAAACATGGGGTGGTCATCGTGGCGTCCCTTTTTGAGAAACGCGCTCCGGGAGTTTATCACAATACCGCCTCCATTATCGATGCGGACGGCGCTTATCTGGGGAAATATCGCAAGATGCACATTCCCGACGATCCGCTTTTTTATGAGAAATTTTATTTCACCCCTGGTGATCTGGGGTTTAGGGCGTGGCAAACGAAATTCGGGAAGATCGGTGTGCTCATCTGCTGGGATCAATGGTATCCCGAGGCGGCGCGCCTGACGGCGATGCAGGGGGCGGAGATTCTTTTTTACCCCACCGCCATCGGCTGGCATCCCTCCGAAAAAGCCCAATACGGACGCGCCCATCACTCTTCGTGGGAAACCATTCAGCGCTCCCACGCGGTGGCCAATGGCTGTTATGTCGCCGTGGCAAATCGCATCGGTCACGAGATTCTCGACGGCGTGGGCGGGGACGGGCTGGAATTCTGGGGTCAGAGCTTTGTCACGGACACCAGCGGTCAGATTCTTCAAAAGGCAAGTGTGGACAAGGAGGAGATTCTCATTCAGGAGCTCGACCTCGACACCGTGGACACCGTTCGCACCCACTGGCCATTCCTCCGCGACCGCCGCATCGACGCCTATGGAGACCTGACCAAAAGGCTCATTGATTAAGACAGCGAATTAGATCGGTTCCCATACTGACATACGCTGTATCCTGAAGGGATTTTGATCTTATAGCCCGGGGTTGCTCGTGTTCATCACGAATCTACCCCAGGGTAAACCCCAAGCGAACGATCCACCCTGAAGGGGTTGCATCCAAGGGTGCGCAATTTGCTCTGGAACGTCCAATATTCAACCCCTTCAGGGTTGATGATAAATGGGGGAATGTAACCCAAGGTAGCCCCGGAAACACCGGGGCAACCATTGGGCTATAGGATGGAATCCCGTTGGGATAGGGGAGAGGGAAAAAGGCGAAAGTTTCAAGTCGTAAGATGAAAAATCAGGATAATGATTGTTGGAAACAGCTTTTGACTATTGAGGATATGACTTGTAAAAATTGAAAAAAGACTAAACCTGAAAAAATGAGAATATATGCCAACGGCCACTCTGAAAATATTTCTTTCCTACGGCGACCCTAAGAGATTAAGGACCGCAGAATTATCGAATTGGAATGGGAAAGCTGTATCCGGACCGAGGAGTGAATTTGAAAAGATTATTGAGCGTGATGAGTCGCGAGGCTCAGGTGTTTACTTTCTGTCAGGCATTGATCCAGAGACGAATAAAAGCGCGATATATATTGGTGAAGCTGAGTGTATAAGAGAACGTATAAAGTCACATCTTTCAAAAGACTTTTGGAATAACATTACATTTTTTGTCACAAAAGATGAAAATTTGACCAAGGCTCATGTTAAATATCTTGAAGGTAGATTAATTGAAATCGCACGGTCATCTGAACGAGCAATTGTCATTAATAATCAGAGTAGTGGAGCAAAGCTGCCTGAGTCAGACCGTGAAGATATGGAGGTTTTTCTTGAAAAAATTCAGCAAGTACTCCCAGTGCTTGGTGTGGATGCTTTTATTGATAAATCTTCAATGGTGTTAAATAATCAACATGAAAGAGAGCTACTCTATTGCAAGATAAAGGGATTAATTGCAACAGGCTATTTGACTCCGAATGGGATTGTTGTTTTAAAGGGTTCTCAGGCGGTCTTAAAGGAGAGAGATTCTGCTCATAAGTGGCCGAGCGTACTAACTCAAAGAAATAAGCTTATTGAGGAAAATGCTCTTGTGGAGAAAGAGAATTCTTATGTGTTTGTGAAAGATGTCGAATTTTCCAGTTCTAGCACTGCCGCCGCCGTAATTCACGGTGGCAGTGCCAATGGATTAATATCTTGGACAAACAATGAAGGTGTTTCACTCAAAAATTTACAGAGTGTCAGTTAAGCTTTGTTACCCAGTTCTTAATGATAATGTCCTCAATGCACCGGCATGGTGGGGTCGATCTTGGAGGCCCAGGCCCAGATGCCGTTGTGGATATTCCGCGATTTTTTGAATCCGGCGTCCTGGAGCATTTTCACGCCTTGGGCGCTACGCTGGCCATTTTTACAATAGGCGTAGATTTCATCGGTTCTGTCGTGTTCGTGCATGCGTTTGGGAGGGCGCCCAAGGGAATTTGGACGGAGTTCAGAATCGGGCAAGTACCGTATTCATGCTTTGAGGATATGTGATGAGAGCATGAGGGATGCCTGATGCAAGGATGATTGGGGAAATTTCGCATTGAACATCCCTGATTCGTTTTTTCTCTTCAGTGACCATGATCTTCAAAAGAAAAATGTTTCCCGTCCGGGGAGGTTTCCAGTAAGAGAAAAAGGATATGCCACAAACTGTCCGGGTGATCCTCCCCGTTTACAATGAAGCCGCCATTGCCGCCCGAGTCGCCGCAGAGGTGGTGGCCTTTGCGCGGGGTATGGGCAATGACTGGCATTTTGTCTTTGTCGATGACGGTTCGACGGATGGAACCGCCGCAATCCTGGCGGACTCTCTGGCCGCAGAACCCACGAGCCGGGTGAAACTCCTTGCTTTGGGCGAAAATTACGGCAAAGGGCAGGCGATTGAGCGGGGAATCGAGGGGGCAACGGAAGACATAATTGTTTTTACCGACGGGGATCTGGCGTATTCGCTTGATTTGATTCCGGAATTTGTCCGGGGACTGCTCACCCATGAGATTGTGATCGGTTCCCGTGATCTCGCGTATGCTCAGGCCCGCCGGGAAGGGCGGGCCTTGCCTCCGGGAGCGCCCGCCTTGCGACGCAGGATCGTGGGAAGGGCTTTTAATCTCCTGTCCCGAATGGTTCTGGGCCTGGGATATCCCGACACGCAGGCGGGCATCAAGGCTTTTCGGCGGGATGTGGCAGTGGACCTTTTTTCGGCGCGCCAAGTGCATGGATTCGGATTCGACGCGGAAATCCTTTTCATTGCCGCCAAACGTGGCTATACCGTGACTCAAATTCCAGTGACAGTCAGCGCGAATCACAATTACAAAATGTCCAAAGTCAAAATCCTGAAGGACGGCGTGCAGACTTTGCTGGAAGTCATGCTGATTTTTGTCAATCACCTGCTCGGGAATTATCGCACCCGGCGCAGGAGAAACAGTTAACCCCCCCCACACATTTATGGAACCCCTGATCAGTTTGACCTTCGATGTCGAGGAATTCGACGTCATTGAGGAATTCGGCGGATCCATCCCCGCTGATGAATTCTATTTGCCCAGCCGACTGGGCTTGGACAAATTGCTCCCGTTGCTCGAACGGGAGAAAATCCCCGCCACCCTTTTTTGCACGGCGGCCTATGTCGAAAATCAGACCGCGCAAATGGCGCGGGCGCTCGAAGCGGGGCACGAGATCGCCTCCCACGGACTCAAACACTCCCGGCTGGATGAGGGTGACCTCGCCGCGTCAAAAGAAAAAATCGAGTCGCTCTTGGGAATCAAGCTCCAAGGCTTCCGCGCCCCGCGTTTTGCCGCAGTGGCGCCCGCGCAAATTGCGCAGGCAGGCTACGCTTACGACTCCAGCATCAATCCGACCTGGCTGCCGGGCCGATACAATTACTCCACATGGCCGAAGACTCCCTTTGAGCATGGGCAGACCATCGAGATTCCCGCCTCGGTGACGCCGATGCTGCGTTTTCCGCTTTTCTGGTTGTCATTCAAAAACCTCCCGCTGGGACTCTACACTTCGATGTGCCTGCGCAATTTGCGCCATTACGGTTTTCTCAATCTTGTTTTTCACCCGTGGGAATTTTCCGATCTGACGAACCGCCGCCTGCCTTGGTATGTGAAACGCATTCATGGCGACGCCCTGCTGGCGAGGCTTGAGTCCCTCATCGCATCACTCCGTCCCCACGGGCAATTTGCCCGGCTGGACAAGCATCTGGAGCAATTTGCCAAGCCAGTTCCTGTATGAGCAAGGAGAGAGTTTACCGATTTTTCTGGGGGGAGAAAGCCGACACTTACGCGTGGCGGTTGTGGTTGCTCTTTTTTGCGGTGATCGCATTTCTGGCCTTTTTCCAGCCGGCGAAACGGAATATCACTCATCACTATAATCAAGCCGCCCGTGACTGGTGGAAGGGCGAGGACATGTATTCGCTCAAAGGCGCGGGGTTCCTCTATTTTCCCCAGTCGGTGCTCGTTTACACGCCCTTTGCATGGCAGGATTTTCCCGAGGATCGGGAGGAGTTTAACCGGCAGCCTTTGTCCGAAACGCTTCTGCCGACTCTTCCGCTGCGAATTGCGGAAACGCTCTACCGGGCTTTTGCCTTGGGGCTTTTTGCGTGGGCCATCTGGCGCATGTGCGAGCGGTTCAAGCCCGACGCGCGGACATTGAGCCTCTTTGCGCTGGTGACCGTGCTGACGATTCCCGCCTCCACGACGGCGGGGAGGAATGGGCAATTCAACATGCTCTTGTCCGCGTCGATGATTCTGGCCGCTGTTGAAATCTCCGACCGACGATGGTGGCTGGCCACCGCATGGCTGATTTTGGGCGTGATGATCAAACCCCTCGGCATGGTGCCGCTCCTGCTTTTCGGCGCGCTTTATCGGCCGCTGTGGTGGCGGTTACCCGTCGGGTTCGCCGCGTTTTTTGCCCTGTCCTTTGTTCACTATGATCCGGCCTATGTCGTGCGGCAATGGGAGATGTGCATTGAACAGGTTCGCACGGCAAGTCTGCCACCGAGCAACCATTTCGACGACATCGCGGCGATGTTCCGCACGTTTGGGCTGAATTTTCCCGATGCGGCGTGGTTCCCTGTGCGCGCGCTTTTTGCACCGCTGACCCTCCTGCTGGCATGGCGGCTGACCCGCATTTATCCCCCGCGCATGGCGGCTTTTCTGGTGGCCGCAGCGGCGGCGGTTTATCTCATGCTGTTTAATCCGAGGAATGAGACGAATTCCTTTTTGATTCTGTCACCTTACATCGCCCTTTTTGCGGCGGTGATTTGTCGGGAGAAAGGCCGGGGCCGACTTTTCTGGCTGCTGGCTTTTCTCTGCATCGGATTCGGCTCGGACACTTACGGGGACATTTACAAAGTGACCAAGATTTGGTTCAAACCCCTTCTGGCCTGTGTCTTTTTCGGTGTGTTGACCTCCTGGGCCATTCGTCGTCAGGAGATTCTTTTCGCTGCAAAATCCGCTCCCGCCAGTGACTACGCTGAGCGGAAAATAAAATAAACCGCGCCCATCAGGCACAGCCCCGCCCAGACATAGTCGAGTTTTACGGGTTGATGCATGTGGAAAACCGCAAAAGGAACAAACACACTCAGCGTGATAACCTCCTGCAGGATTTTGAGCTGGGGCAGGGTGAAAACTGTTGCCCCGATACGGTTGCCGGGCACTTGCAGGCAGTATTCAAAAAAGGCAATGAACCAACTGACCATGATGGCTGTCCACAGAGGTTTGTTGCCCATGTGCTTCAGGTGCCCATACCAGGCAAATGTCATGAAAATATTCGACAAAACCAAGAGGATGACCGTGGAGAATGTGGCGTTCATATTTCTTGGGGTTAAAGGGCTTTTTCCCCATCGTGACAAGAGGGAAAAGGGATTCCCATTGAAAATGTCACATGGGGGCAAATTGCTCCGGTGGCCTTGAATTTTTTTTGGTTTCGGGTTACAGAATCATTCCATGAATCGCATTTTATTCGTTTTTTTGATCGGGACGCTGATTTTTGCCGGATGCCAGTCCGCGCATCTGCCGCAGGGATCCAGACGCACGGATTTGGCTCCCGCCGTCACCGGACGGCCTGCCGTGCAGTTGGACGGTTCCAGCGGGGCATTCCACTCCAATGTCCGCCAGGGCCAGTCCTTTTCAGTGACCTTGCCCGGTGGAGAGGCGGAAGGGTATGGAGGATTTGAATGGATTTTGCGCGACAAGGAGGACTTTGGCGTGGTTCGGCGCAACGGCGAGAGAACGTTTGTCGAGCCGTCGGCGGACTTGATGGTTCCGGCCTATTATGATTTTCCATTTGTGGCCGTGGCCCGCGGGCAGCAAACCTTTGTGTTTGACCTGATACGCCCAGGTATTGGCGCGCAGAGCCCGACACGAACCGCTGTGGTCAATATCATTGTCACAAATTAAGCCTCATTCACCCCAACCATGGAGCCATTTGCTTCGAAAGAAAAATCGATGAACCAAAAAATCCTGACTTCATTCTGTTGTTTCATGGCCTTGTGTTTGCTTGCCGCATGCACAGAGGAAAAACCGCTTGCTCTCGAGGAATCCGCCCCTCCGACACCGGCCCCCGAAGTGGCGCCGGACGCCCAGATCGTGATTGATCTCGGCGCCGGGGAGGGGAGCAAAGAAATCACGTTAAAGTCTGATGAGAAATTCGTCGTTCGTATCGAAGGAAATCCGACAACGGGATATTCATGGGTGCATCCCGCGACACGGGATTTCCGCGTGGCGATTCCTGACGGGGCGGAGCAATTTGTCCCGGCGGAGGAAACAGCGGATGGGCGTGTCGGAGCGCCCGGACATTTTGAGTTCCCATTCAAAACGGTGGGGCCGGGAAGCAAGAAATTGATTTTCCGTTATGAGCGCCCATGGGAAAAGGATGTGGAGCCTGCCCGTGTGGCGGAGTTGACTGTCACAGTGGAGGAGGCATCACCCTAGAGTGTTGACTTTTGTCCGATGGCCATGGGGTTGTGCATGCGGAATGCCATCGGGGACATGCCGGTTTGCTGCTTAAAGACTTTTGAAAAGTGGTAGGGGTCGGGGAACCCGCATCGCGAGCCGATTTCCCCAATGCTCAAGGCCGAGGTGATGAGGAGTTCCCGCGCCTGGCCGATTCTGTGCCTGAGAAAATATTTTTTCGGAGTCAATCCGGTGTGCCGCCTCAAGGTGCGTGTCATGTGCTCAGGACTGACCCCCGCCATGCGGGCGAATTCATCCACCCGATCCCCGCCCGTGCGGTTTGAGGCCAGATAACGGTCCAATTCATCAATGAGGTCTTTGCCGTAGATGACTGGTCGGGTGTCCGACTCCTGATGTTTGTGGATGACATCCACGACGAATTGGAAAAGAGCCATGCCCTCGCGTTGCTGTTTGAGAAACGCTCTGGAGCCGGTTTCGCCCATGGCCCGAAAAAGGGATTCATAACGTTCGCACAAGATGCCCGTCCATTTTTGGGGCACGGGGACATTGAAGACAGGCAGGGTGATTCCGAATTGCGCCGCGAAGGAGCGGAACCCTTCCCCCCGATAGAGAGCCCAGTAGAAGTCCCAGGGTTTGACGGCGGTTCGCCAACCATTGCGGATTTTTCCCTCGGGCAGAATCGTGATGCTGTGGGGCTGGTCGTCGTGTTCGGTCTTGTTCCAACTGTATCTTCCGGAGCCGTTGACTGTCAGGAATATCGTGCTGGCAAAATATCCATTCGGAACAGTGATTCCGTATTTTTCATCCACATGAAAATGACCCGCGCAATGGAACCATAACCAAGCATTCTCCGGCGGATCGGAATAAGCTGTATTGTAATGAATGGAATTCATCAGAAAAATACAAATAAATGTCTGTTTTCTCAATTTCAATCAAAAATGCAGTGTGTTTTATTCCATAAGAAATTTGAAAAATACAAATTGACAAAAATAACCCCACACACGGAAGTCCCCTATGCCCCTGTCAAAAAATCAACTCTTCTCCTATCACGAACTCGGCTGGGTCGTTGTCAAAGATGTTTTTGACAAGGCCACGGTTGAGAAAATCCGGTCTGAATTTCAAGGGATCGATGGGAAAATCGCGGTGATGAGTCTTGAGGAGCATGCAAAAATGGGAGTGATTGCTTCATGGGAGCCGGATTTGCCCGAAGGGCATCCGAAAGTCATTCAGCAGCTCATGGGCAGTGACAATATCTCCCCCACGTTGCACTCCCTGATTCGGAGAAGGGATATCGTGGACATGGTTGAGCAGATTCTCGGGCCGGAGATCGAGCTTTACCACTCGAAGCTCCTGCGCAAGGCGCCCGGTGTTCCGGGATTCTTCCCCTGGCATCAGGATTACGGCTACTGGCATTTCGGAGAAAAAATGCCCGCGCAGGTCAATATCGCTTTTGCCATCGAACGGCAGACCATCGCCAATGGATGTCTCAACTATGTGCCCGGCAGTCACAAGATCGGATTGCTCAACCATTTGAATTTTGGGGGCGAGTCTTTCGCCTGGGGATTGTCAAAGGACTTTGATCAGTTCAATGCGATTCCGGTGGAATATGAGGCCGGGGACATTTGCATCTTCGGTTCCTTGGTCATTCACGGATCGGAACCCAACCGCACGCCTGAACCCGCCCGGTTCAACACGGTCGCTTACAGCGTGACCCGCACGCACAAGGACGAGAACGCCCGTTACGAAGTGCTGCGCACGGCCAAAGCATAAACAAAAAGCATTCGTTTTTACCCTTTTATCATTCTCCCCCCATCCGGACAATTTGCTCCGGGCGTGGGGATGTTTTTTTGGGGGGGGCGCATTGGAAAACTGTTCGGGTGTTTTCGTTGCTGGAGAAAAACGCCTCCACACATCAAACGAATCTGAAATTGGACAAAGCTGATATTTGTCCTTGCGTCCCGACGTGCTTTTGCTTTGATAGGTGGCTCGCAAGAGCGCAAGGCACTGTAGCTCAGTTGGTAGAGCAGCGGACTGAAAATCCGCGTGTCGCCGGTTCGATCCCGGCCGGTGCCACCACTTTTTCCCCTCTCGGATTGAATCAGGCTTTGCTTTTATAAAGGCGATTCTTTTGGAAACTCGTCCCGCATTGCTCCCCTGAAAAAACGTCCGTCCAGCCAGCGCCCGCCGCTTCAAAGTCTTGGAGGGCAAAAACCAAGCGTGTGCTGCAGGGCGCATCCCATTGAATGCCACGGATATCAGGCAGAATGGTGCGTTTTTTCATGAAGACAACATTTTCGCGGTAGGCTTTGAATAGCTGTTTGATCAGGGCGACATTGTCGGCATTCCACTCCTCCCGTGGAACCAACTGAAAATGCAAGGGCGGGATGTGTTTATTCGCGACCCAGTCGAAAAGTTTATCCACACTTTTTTGGCCCCGGAGAATCTCGAACTCCTCCTTTTCATGCAGTCCGATGCAGGATTGATATCCGTAGGTGGATTCCAGTCCCGGTTGATAGTAATCGCCGATCATGCACAGGGAAGAGTGGTTGGAGAATGCCACAATCGCCTCGGGGCGCAGGTAGAGGCCTTCATTGGAGAAATCGGCGTAGAGCTGGGCGTGTTTGTCGAATTGCACATCGAGATCATTTCCGTAATCCACATGCCACCAGCCGAGATTGCTGTAACTGTCCCAGAGGAATCCGCCCAAGCCGGTTCGACGGCAGATGCCCAGGATTTTCTCCCGGCTGTATTCATACATCGGTGTGTTCCAATTCAGGGGAGCGCACTCAAAGTAACCGGTGTCATAGGCGGCGCGGCGTCCGGATTCTTTCACAGCGTAAATGCCCCCATAACCTTTGCCCATTTTCTGGTCGCGCTCATAGGTGCCGCGCGTCGTAAAATGCGAGCCGATCCAGCTGATTACACGCACGCCTTTGGCGGAGGCCCGGTCACAGAGGCCTTTGAGCGCTTCCTCCCCCCCGCGAATGGCGGGAACGCGCCACTCGGTCGTGCTGCACATATTGCCAAACTGAAAATTTTTCAGGCCCGCGTCCCGCTGTGTTTCCTCGGGGATGAGTTTGTTGAGTTCCTCCTGGATGGATTGTTCGTTTTCCCAGACCGGGTCGATAAAGATGTATTCCGCGTCAAATTCCGCCGCCGTTTCCAGGAGTTTCTCATAGGAGGTGTCGAAGTGGAATCCGACCCAGTTATTCTGGTCGAAATTCACCTTTACATCCTCCTCCTCCTTCATGCCGAATTGAGCGCGGGCCTTGGTTTTTTCCTGGTCAAAAACACGGGTCCAGACATTCGCCGCCGTCACGTCGTCCAGATCGTCGGCGCAGAAAAGGATCGTTTTGGGGTTGGTGGCGTGGGTGGTGGTTTGTTTGAAAAAATGAAAGTCGAGATGTCGCACCCAGTCTTCACCCTTGTTGCTCTCCACCAGCGAGCGAATGAGGGAGACATGGTCGAACCATGCCAGCAGACAGCCTTTGGAGCCGTACTGAAAATCGTATGCCGGCAGGAGCGACCAGCGGCCCCATAAATTTCCCGGGAATGCCACGGCAAATTGCTCCACGAGTCCGCCGGTGGAAAAGACCCCGTCTTTGGAGAGTTTCACACGCGGGGGATGAGACCAATTGCGAATGCAGATACTCAGATCGTCGAGATTGCCCCCGATTTCCCAAGTCTGACGATCAAGAAAACGGTGAATTTTGACATGAGGACTGAGAAACTCGAAATGGTATTTGAATCCGTGAAACGTGTGCCCTTCAAACACCACCGGATCGACAGCTTCAAAAACAAGATGCAAGGGAATCTCCAGAGGATCGCTGTCCCATGATTTGTCCTTGAAAACCAGATCGCCCGATGAGTCCCGGCGTTCGCGAAAGATGGTGTCCGGGTCGCTGATGGCGGTGGTTTTGAGTGTGATGCGTTTTTCGGACTGGTCGATTCCATCGAATCGGAATGACCGGAAGACTTCCCCCTCGTAAGTGTCAAACCATGGGAGGAAACGGTTTTGGGGATTTCGCAAGGGGATGTCACAGATGGTGACTTGGCCGATGCTTTTGAGAAATGAATCCTCAATCACAGGGGTGATGCTCAGATGATCGAAACGAATGAGGGGAGTGGATGTGGACATGGGGAAAAATTTCATCCAGCATTAATATCCGCGCGGGCAAGATCAAGAAATAATTTATACGCTTAATCGACTGCTGGAGAAGAGGTTTATCGTTGAGATCAAATTTCTTCTCGGCTTGGCCGCCAGATGTTGTTACACATACGAATTCCCCAAACGCATGATGAACCATTCCTTACCCTCCAAAGGTGAAAAAGTTTATGAGAAAGTTCGCGCTTATCTCCAAGCTTTCATTTCCAAAAATCCGGCCGGATCGAAGTTGCCGACGTATATGGAGTTAAATCAGGTGTTGGGGGCGAAACAATCGGCGGTGGAGAGGGTCTTGCAGGAGTTGAGTTATCAAGGGTTGATTGACCGCAATCCGCGCCGCGGCATTTACGTGTCCGAACAGGCCAAAAAATCATACATCGGAGTGGTCTTTGGCTATGGCATCATGGAGCCTATCGCGTCGCCTTTTTGGAATTTGCTCATGTTGAGCCTGCGCACAGCGCTGTTGCAACGCGGATATGAGGCGAAAATCTATATCGAAAACAATGACCTGCTGGGATACAAGGATGCCCGTATGGCGGCCCGCGAGTTGGTTTCTGATATTGAAAGCGGACGCCTCAAGGGCGTGATCATCGGTCAGCCGGGTGTTTATCATCAGTTTCTGTCGGAGGCTGTCGAACGCACCCGCAAACCGGCGGTGAGTTTGTTTGTGCGCATGGCAGGAGCTGATTGCTTTTCCATTGAGTTGGGAAAAATGATCTATCAGGGCATTGATGAGTTGGCAGGGCTCGGGGCGCGCCGTATCGCCGTGATCGCCCATGATTTCTTCTGGACGGGATCACCTTTGACAGCGGAGATGTTATCCCCCATTCAAAACTATTTGTCCCAAAAGGGGTGCGCCTCCGATGAACGCTATTTTTCCTGTTTCGAGGCCTCACGTGTCATACGGCGGACACATCAGGAGACGGGAGCGGAGGTTTTTCGTTTGATGCTGGAGCGATTCACGCCTGAGGAGTATCCTGACGGCATTGTGGTCACCGACGACATGACGACGAGGGGCATCATGCCGCTTTTGGGAGACTACCAGTTGTGGCCGGGGAAAAATATTCATATTGCCAGCCTGGTGAATAAAGGTTCGCCGACCCTGATGGGATTCGAAGACAACATGGTGCGCATGGAGATCGACCCTTTTGAGATTGCCCAACAAATGGTGAGGGCACTGGAAGAACGCATGAATGGTCGTCAGGATGACCGGGGACATATCTACGAATATAAAATCGATCGCGCTGTGAAAAAATAAGTGCGGTAAAAGGCTTTTACAAAAACACACCAATCAAGCATATCACGCAAAAAATATTCATACATATATGCAAATTTCCAGTTTTCACGATCATCCGGTTCATCAGCAATCCCATGTCATGACGAGTCCCGCATTGGATTGGGTCGATGGACATATCTTGGGCAATGGCGATATCGGGGGAGTCGTTTGGGGAACTCCCGAGAGTTTGAACATAGGAATCAATAAGTTCGATGTTTGGAATCTGGATCATCCGTATCCCGAGCATGGCAATCAGGTCACGGTTGCTTTCCCGAAAATCTTGGAGGAATTCCGAAAAGGGAATCCGGATTTCATCAGCGCAGGAAAGACTCTTTATGCCCACGCCCATCAGGTTTTTCAACAAAGCGCCGGGATATTGCAGATCGAACTGCTCAAAGGTCAACCGCTCAAGGCCATGCGACAGACTTTGGATTTTGCAAAGGCAACGAGTGTTTTTGAGGCGATTCCCACGACCTGCGGATTCATGTGGGGTCAGGATTATCAGCCTGTCCGGTGTGAAACCATTATTCATGCGGCTCGGAATCTCCTGTGTGTTCGATTGAGCAGCGGGGTGGCTCGAACCATTCGCTTTTCGCTGTCCAATCACTTGGCGCAATGGCCCTCCGCTGTTGCATGGATGCCATACGGTCAGGATGGCGCTGTGCTGACTCAGCAGTATCATTCGTCAGGCTCGTATGCCATTGGATTGCGGGTCATGAGCGCGCAAAAGACTTTGACCATTCATCCCGGAGCCGCAATGGGAGAGATTTCATTCGGAGCGGAGGCCGGCGATTGTTTTCTCTTTTTGACCTGTGAATCTGACCGGACAGCGGAGGGCGCCACCGAAAAGGCAACACGAAGATTTGCCACTCTCACCCCCGCCGAATGGAATGGAGAATGGCTGGCGAGCCATCTGGAGTGGTGGAAAAATTTTTGGATGAAGTCTGCGGTTGAATATGATGATCCGGAGATTGCCCGCCTCTGGTATATGGGGTTGTATGCCCTCGCATCCTCGACCCGCCCGCACACCGCACCCCCGCATTTGCAGGGCATTTGGAATCACTACACGATTCCACCTTGGCACACCGATTATCATTTTAATGTCAATGTGCAGGAGTGCCATTGGCCGGCGGCTTCATCCAACCATCCCGAGTGTGAGCGGGCCTTGATGGAGAGCTTGACGGGTTTGTGGAGAGACCATTTCAGGCATTTTGCGCGGGAAAACTTTGAGTCTCCCGGCCTCATGATTCCTTTGTGTTCAGACCGTCTGGGCCGCAGTTTGGGGGGATGGGCTTTTGATGCGGAATTTTCCACAACGGCTTGGCTGGCCAAACATGTCATTGATCACTGCGAGTTTACAGGGGACAACCGATTCTTAAGCGAAAAAGCCTATCCTTTCCTGCAAGAGGTGGCCGATTTTTATCTGCATCACATCGGGCGCGATGAAAATGGCAAAAGCATGCTCGAATTGTCCCATTCCCCGGAACAAAATTGGTATCGTGATGATCAAAGCACCTATTTTATTTTCGGAAAAAATCCAGCCATCGATGTGGCTTTCGTGGGGGAATTTCTCTCTGGTTTTCTGAAGCTGAGTGAATGTCTTGGGGTGGCGGATGAACGGGTTCGGCAAGCCCGTGCGCACCTGCAAAATTGGCCGGAGATTCCGACTCTGAATGGACACATCATTGAGTATGAGATTGGCTATTTTCTCGACGGCCATCGTCCGGGACATTTGTCCCATTGTCATCGTCATCCGAGCCGCTTGTCGGCGATTTTCCCCTGTGGCCAGATCGGGTTGCATTCCGCCCCGGAGCGCTTGGAGATGGGGAGGCGTTCCTTGAAGGAATTTCAATCCTATGGAGACTCAGATTTTTCAGGCTGGTCCTACACGTTTCAAGCCTGTCTGGCGGCCCGGCTGGGGATGCATCAGGAATGGGAGGGGGCATTGAGGATTTTGATTGATGACTTTTCATTCAAGGGAATGCTCACCAGTCACAACAGCATGCGCAGCCAGTGGGGCCCCTTGTTTCAAATTGAGGCATTGATGGGCGCTCCGGCGGCATTAAATGAGGCTTTTCTGCAATTTGCGCAGGGGCAATTGCGCGTATTCCCCTGTTTGCCACCGGGCCGGAGGGCCGCATTCCATCAGCTTCGCACCTCCGGGGGGCTTTTGGTGTCCGCCCGTCATGACGGAGTGGAATTGCGTGAAGTGACTCTCCATGCGCTCAGGAGCGGGGAGCTGAGAATGGCCAATTCATTTGCCGACGGAGAGTTTCATGCCCGCAACCTGTCCGGTTCACCATCTTGCATTCGACAGGACCCCCACTGGATCAATCTGAAATTTCAGGCTGGGGAGTCTGTGAAAATGACGCGGGGGTGAGGTTATTCTGTCAGGAATGACTTGAATACCTCGACGCCTTTTTCGAGTTCCTTGATCTCGATGAATTCATCTTTGGTGTGGGCTTGATTGACCGACCCCGGCCCCCAGGCCACCGCGGGAATGCCGTATTCGGAGCAAATGGCCGCATCGCAGAACCACGGAGCGCCGACGAGTTTGCCGCGCCGGGCGATCCGGCGGCTCACGGTGGCGAGACGTTGGACATGGGCATTGTCGGGATTCGTGTAAAGTGGGGCGCACAGACGTGGCGCATCGATGCGGACATCGATTTTTTTGTTTTTGAGTTCCCGCGCAATTTGCGCGGGGAGTTGCCGGGCATTTTGCTCCGGGACGAGGCGGAAATCCACCCAGGCCTCGGCGTGGTCGGGAACGATATTGACCTTGCTGCCCCCGGTGATCGTGCCGACCGAACAGGTGGGTGCGCCGAGGGTTCGGTTTTTGATTTTTTGCAGGCGGGGGAAGAGGTCTGTCTCAAAGTGGGTCACTGCGCGGGCCAGTTCGTAAATCGCGTTTTGCCATTGTGCGGCTGGGAGCTGTGAACCGCCTTGCCTTTGGCGGTGAGCTTCGCCCAGAGCGCGCCTTTATGGGTGTAAACGGGGTTCATGTCCGTGGGTTCACCCGCAATGGCAAAGTCGGCTTTGATCCCGGATTTCATGAGGTGGCGAATGCCGTCATTGCCCGCCTCCTCGCCCATGACCGCGGCGAAGACGACCTCGTATTTCAGCGCGGCGGGATTTTTTTCAGGATTTCAGTCAATGCCCAGAGCATCGCCGCCAGCGGGCCTTTGGTGTCGGAGGAACCCCGTCCATAGAGTTTTCCCGCTTTGATTTTCGGGTCAAAAGGCGAAATGGTCATGCCCCCGACGCTGACGGTGTCAATGTGCGGGCAGAGAATGATCCGGGGCAATTTGCCCCGCGCGCTTTTTGTGGAGCCGATCACATTGGGGCGGTTCGGATAAACTGTCTGGAGTTTGGTGTCCAGCCCGATGGAGGAAAAGTAGTCTGACAGATACCGCGCAATTTGCGCCTCGTTGGCCTGGGCGCGGGGGACACCGGGTTCCCCGTCCGGATTCACCGAACAAATGGAGACGAGGTCTTGCAGCAAATGAATGACGGAGGCAGGTTTTTTCATGGCGGGGCACACCCTAGTGCAAATTGCGCGGGTTGACGAATAAAAACATTTTCCTGCGCGACAACCGGGCCGTGGCTCGGCTGCTCTGCCGGGGGTGGATCACTCGGCCCAATTTTCCAGGGACAATTCCCGGATTCTTTTGAAGTGCCGGGTGTTGTTTGTGACCAGAGTCAAATGATGGTTCAATGCCGTCGCAGCGATCAGAAGGTCGAAATCATCAAGCTTTTCCCCCGATTTTTCGAGGGAGGATTTTAACTCAGCGAATGTTTCCATCACAGGCGGGGTCAGGGGATGAACCGGGTAAATGTCCGTCATCTCGCGCACGAGTGCGAGGTTTTTGATGGGGGCGGAGGATTTTCTGGCTCCATGGAGCAATTCCCCAAGGCTGATGACCGACAGGCTTTTGGGGAGGGAATGATGCCGCCGGAAATTCTCGACGACGGGAGGGAAGCCTTTCAGGGCGAAAATCAGGATGTCCGTATCAATCAAAAACATGTTTGGAAGGTGTCCGGTTTTTTCGTGAGGAACGGATGGATGAGGCAATTTGCGCCGCGCTCCTTTTGTCCTGCCATGCGCCTGTCAGCCGCAGAAAGGCGTCGTCAGCGCGGGCTTGATCAGGATGAGTGTCCGACAGGTGGGATTGAATCATGTGGATCACCTCATGGCTGATGGAGCGGTTCCTTGCCTTGGCTCTGGCTCCGAGAGCCTGATAGAGCCGCGGATCCATTCCTTTGACCTGTAGGTTCGACATGGATGCAAGATGGCATGGAACTCATGAAAAAACAATCCAAAATCATGAAATGACTTTTTTTTGGATAAATGACAAAAACGGGTGACAATGATTTTTTCACAGAGCAAATTGCTTGGCAAAGGGGGTGTGATCGGGTGCAATCGGGGGCCATGATGAAAGTATTTGTCACAGGTGGGGCGGGTTATATCGGGAGCATTTGCGTCGAGCAAATGCTCGATGAGGGGCTTGAAGTCGCTGTTTTCGACAATCTCTCGGAGGGACACCGTGCGGCGGTCGATCCCCGCGCGCGGTTTTATGAGGGGGATTTTGGCGACGCGGCGCAAATTGCGCGGGCCTTGCGGGAATTCAAACCGACGGCGATCATGCACTTTGCGGCGAATGCCCTCGTCGGTGAATCCATGACCAACCCGGCGAAATATTTCCGCAACAATGTCGGCAATGCGGTCAATCTGCTGGAGGCGGCGGTTCATGTCGGCGTGGAGAAATTCGTCTTTTCCTCGACCTGCGCGACCTACGGGATTCCCGAGCGCGTGCCCATGGACGAGAGTCTGCCCCAGCGTCCGATCAATCCCTACGGTGAGTCGAAGCTGATGTTCGAGAAAATCCTCGCGTGGTTCAGCAAGTTGCACGGGATCAAGCATGTGAACCTGCGTTATTTTAATGCCGCCGGGGCCACGGAGAAATTCGGCGAGGATCACCGGATCGAGACCCATTTGATTCCCAACGTTCTCAAAGTCGCGCTCGGACAAAAAGAGCATGTTGAAATTTTCGGAACAGATTACGAAACGCCCGATGGCACCTGCATTCGTGACTACATTCATATCGTGGATCTGTATCAGGCGCATCGACTGGCGCTTGATTACCCCGAGAGTGATTTTTTTAACCTCGGCACAGGCCAGGGAAACAGCGTTCGTGAAGTCATTGACACCTGCCGCCGGATCACCGGGCACGCCATTCCGGTCAAGGAAGCCCCCGTCGTCCGGGAGATCCGCCCCGATTGGTGGCCAGTGCGGACAAGGCGCGGGAGAAACTGGGGTGGAAACCGAAATTTGACAACCTCGACGCGATCATCGGCAGCGCTTGGAAATGGCATGTGAAAAATCCACACGGTTATTCCAAGCAGTAGAAAGGGGTTCGTGATTGCATCAGGAAATGGGCGTGATTTGCCGGGTTGTTGTGAGGCATCGCGGGAAAACTTGGATTTCGGGGAATTTTGTATTAGATTTTTCGTTGAGGAAGGGTTAGATCATACTCCTTCAAAGCCGGACAGGTGGCAGAGTGGTTGAATGCGGCGGTCTTGAAAACCGCTTTAGCCGAAAGGCTAACGTGAGTTCGAATCTCACCCTGTCCGCCATTTTTTCTGTCAAAAACATTTTTTTGGAACGAAGGATTTTGATTCATGAGCAAAGCCAGTCCGTTGGGAATGGATTTTCCGATCTGCCGAATATTCGGTGTGCAGATACGCGCCGACATCACTCTGGTGATTATTGGAGGGCTGTATGCCTACAGCTTTGGCGGCATCAAAATGGGGCTGATTGCGTTTGTGATGATTTTTGGTTCGGTGTTGATGCATGAGTTTGGGCACATCTTCGCGACCCGGGCGGTGGGGGGACATTCGGATATGGTCGTGTTATGGCCCTTTGGAGGACTCGCTTACACGTGGGTTCCCCCGAGACCACTGGCCAATTTCATCGTGACAGTGTGCGGGCCATTGGTGAATTTGATTCTATTGGCGTTGGGATATGGCATCGCATATGCCGGGCTGGTGAGCGGGGCGGAGAGTCTGGAGCTGCTTGAGTTTTTCATTTGGATTAATTTTCTTCTGATGGTTTTTAATCTGATTCCGGCATTCCCCATGGATGGAGGCCGGATTTTGCAGTCGATTTTGTGGCCGATACTGGGTTACCGGCGTTCCCTCATGGTTTCTTCGATGATCGGAATAACCGTTGCCGTCGCCGTCGCTGTATTCTGGGGATTATTGCGTCAGAATTATCTTCTGATGCTGATGATGTTGTGGCTGGCGAGTTATGCGTGGCAGATTTACAAATCGGCAAAGTCGAATGGTGGAGAACCGGGTTAACAGGCCAAAAAATCTTTTCCTTGACTCGTTTTACCGTTGACCAATGTGGAAGCACACGATTTTATTGGAGCCTTCACAACAGGAGTTAACTTACAAGGCCATGAAGATGAAACCTGAACGCGTCAAAGAAATTCTTTCAAAATTCAAAAACCAGAAAATCATCGTCATCGGTGACCTCATGCTGGATGAATTTATCTATGGGCGGGTGATCCGAATTTCCCCCGAGGCGCCGGTTCCTGTTGTCGAGGTGACCAAGGAGGAGCGTTATCCCGGTGGCGCCTCCAATGTCGCCCGCAATTTGCGCGCCATGGGTTGCCAAGTCGATATCATTGGCCAAGTGGGCAAGGACTCCTATGCGTCGCAGTTGCAAGAGCTGCTGCAAGCCGACGGCATCGGCATCTCTGGAGTCATTACAAACCCCAACACCCGCACGGTTGTCAAAACCCGCGTCATCGCCCGCCACCAACAAATGGTTCGGGTCGATCGGGAATATCGTGAACGGCTCCAAGTGCAAATTGCCGACAAGGCAATTGCGGAATTCAAGTCCAAGATCAAGGAAGCTCACGCTGTCATTATTGAGGATTATGGGAAGGGTTTCGTGACCCAGATGCTTGTGGACCGCGTTTCCAATCTCGTTTCCACGCAGAAAAAAATTCTGGCTGTCGATCCAAATCCCTACAATCCTCTGCACTGGCATGAACCCACCGTGGTGAAGCCAAACCGTCTGGAGGCCTTCGCCGCTTCCGGCATTGTTTACAGTGAGCCGGTCAATCCTGTCGAAAAGGACACTGCCCTGGATCGTGTCGGCAAAATCCTGCTTGAAAAATGGCGGCCACAACATTTGTTGATCACATTGGGAGACCAAGGAATGGCGCTTTTCCAGAGGAATAAACCCCTGTATCACACACCGACCAAAGCCCAGGAGGTTTTTGACGTGACCGGGGCGGGGGACACAGCGATTTCGGCCTACACTCTGGCCCTTTCCGCCGGTGCGACTCCTCCAGATGCCGCTGAGATCGCCAACCACGCCGCAGGCTTGGTCGTCGGCAAACTCGGCACAGCGGTGACCAACCAAACGGAAATTCTCGAAAGCTTCAAAAAAAATGGCTAACCACGCAGTTTTCCTCGACCGTGACGGCACATTGATCGTGGACAAGGAATACCTTTCCAACCCCGCTGGAGTGGAGCTTTTGCCGGGGGTGGCCAAAGGGTTGCTCGACCTTCAAGAGGCCGGATACATGCTTTTCATTGTGTCCAACCAGTCAGGAATCGGACGGGGGCTTTTCACCGAGGAACAAATGCACGCGGTCAATGACCGCATGCTTTCCCTCTTGCCGGGAGTCAAATTCACCCACATGTATTTCTGTCCTGATCATCCCGATGATCCGAAAAGCAATTCGCGCAAGCCCTCTCCGAAATTTCTTTTTCTGGCCGAGCAGAATTACCATGTCAATCTCCGGAAGTCCTGGTTTGTCGGGGACAAGGACATCGACGTGCTTTGCGGAATCAATGGCGGATGCCGGAGCATTTTGCTCGACGGGAAATACTCCGCCGACTCGCACAAAAGTTTGAAGGGGCAGAAATATCAGGCGGCCAAAACTTTCAGTGAGGCCGTTTCATTGATTCTCAAAGGATAGCGCCGTGCCTGATTTGGTCAGCCACCCCTCCAGACACAGATTGGAATGAATGATGACTCCGCGTTATTCCCACGTGTTTTTTGATCTGGATGGCACCCTCGTGGATTCCAGCCGCGACATTGCCGTGTCCGTCAATCACGTTCGTCAGGAAATGGAAATGGAGACATTGCCTGAACCCCTGATTCAGAGCTACATCGGTGACGGAGTGGAGAAGCTTTTTCATCGCGCGCTCGGCTCGGATGATCCCGCCTTGATTCACCGGGCGATCACCCTTTGGCGGCCGCATTATGAGAATAGCTGCATGGTTCACACGGATTTCTATCCCGGCATCGCCGATTTGCTCCGTGATCTGGCTGCCTCCGGTGCATGTCTGTCCCTTTTGACGAATAAACCCCATCGTCCCACCGAGATTATTTTGGATGGGTTCGGTGTGCGCGGGCTTTTCACCGCCGTGGTCGGAGGCGACTCGACCCCGACGCGCAAACCGCACCCGGAAATGTTCGAGATGGCCTTGAAAATCTCCGGCGCGGACCGGCACGGGGTCATTCATGTCGGGGATGGGCACAATGACATCAAGGCGCCCGGAATTGCGGAATCAAAACCTGCGGGGTGGCATGGGGTTACGGTGGGCACGAGGAGATCAAGGATGCGGATTTTGTGGTCAGGGACACGGGTGAATTAAGGGGCATTTTGCTCGGATGACAGGCACGCAATTTGCGTCAGGTGAATCATGATGGAATTGATCAAACAAAGAAAACTTCGCGTGAAAAAATCGACATTGCCCGGCGCGGGCAAGGGGCTTTTCACCTTGGAGGACATCGGGAGGGATGAAATCGTCGTGGAATACCAGGGCGAGGAGATCGACTGGCAGGAATACAAGGAGCGTGTCGAAAAAGACCAGGACGGATACCTCTTTTTTATCAACTGGAAAAAATGCATCGACGCTTTCCACACCCCCGGGGCATTGGGGCGTTACGCCAATGACGCGCGGGGGTTTTCCCGGATGAAAGGATGCCGGAATAATGCTGTTTACAAGGTGATCCGGGGGCGGGTGTATATCGTTTCCACACGCCGAATCCGTGCCGGGGAAGAGGTTTTTGTCGATTACAGCGCCGATTACTGGAAAGCCATGCGGCATAATCGCAAAATCGCGTCGCCAGCGTAGGCCGCTTTTTTGTGGGAAGAGAATATGCTTTTCCCAGTCGAAAATTCAGAGTTGAGGCACGGACTTTTCAGGGCTAAGTTTCTCCCATGATTATTGTTTTTAAGCCCCACGCCCCCAAAGAGCAAATCGACGCTGTCGCCGACGAGGTTCGCAAACTTGGATATGAACCCCGGCTGATTACCGGAGTGGAACAATCAATCTGCGCCTGTATAGGGGATGAACGCAGCCAACACACGCTTGAGACATTGACTGTTTTTCCGGGTGTGGAACAGGTTATGCGCGTGCAGAAGCGTTACAAGCTCGTCAGCCGCGAGGGGCGTTCCTCTGGAACAGTGGTGCCGGTGGATGGGGGAAAGCTCAAGATCGGTGGCCGGAAATTTCATGTCATGGCCGGGCCGTGCTCCGTGGAGAGTCAGGAACAGATTCTGTCCACGGCCCGCGAGGTGAAAGCGCGGGGTGCGACCATTCTCCGGGGCGGCGCATTCAAACCGCGGACTTCACCCTATGAATTTCAGGGGCTGAAGGAGGAAGGGCTCGAAATGCTGGCCGCCGCAAAGGCGGAGACGGGGCTGCCGATTATTACCGAGGTGCTGGCCGAGAAAGATGTCGCATTGGTCGCGCGTTATGCCGACATCCTTCAGATCGGGGCGCGCAACGCGCAGAATTTTGCCCTGCTGGTCGCCGCCGCCCAGACAGGAAAACCCATTCTGCTGAAACGGGGCCTGTCCATGAGAATTGAGGAATGGCTGCTGGCGGCGGAATACATCCTCAATGAGGGAAATCCTCATGTGATGCTGTGTGAACGCGGCATTCGCACCTTCGAAACCTACACGCGCAACACTCTGGACTTGTCCGCAGTGGCCATCGCCAAGCAGGAGACACACCTGCCCGTGATTATTGACCCGAGTCAGGGGTGTGGACGGGCGGACTTGGTTGTCGCTCTTTGCAAAGGCGCGGTGGCCATGGGCGCGGATGGGTTAATCGTCGAGGTGCATCCAAATCCCGCCGAGGCCATGAGCGACGGCGCCCAACAAGTGACTCCGGAGATTTTCGGGGGATTGATGAAGGCCATCGAACCCCTGCTGGCGGCTGTGGATCGCAGTTTGTGAAATCCGGAGGGGTGGCTGAATAATCGCTGGAATGTTTGCAGCCTGTCCTGATGAGGGATGGATATTCTCGCGGGCTCGGGAGTTCTTCCTGAGTTGATCAGAGCCTTTTTTACCCGCGCAATTTGTCCCGCAAGGGGGCCAGATCAGGGTCGTTGGGCCACATGGTTTTGAATTTTGGATCCATGCTCATCGCCTGTTCGAGCAATTCCCCGGCATAATCAAGTTCTCCGAGCCGACATTCGTAACAGGCGAGATTGTAGTAGAAAACAGGATTCCCTTTCAGGTAATCCGCCCCGCCCAGCAGGAGGCTCTTGGCTTCGGCGGTGCGTCCGAGCTCATGCAGGCAAAATGCCGCATGGAGAAAACCATCGGGGTTTTTCGGTGCGATGGCGATGAGTTTGATGAATGCGTCCAAGCCCTTGCCCCAATCTTTCCGGCCAATGTGGCAATGCCCGGAGATGGACACAATGGCCGGGTTCATTTGATGCCCTGCGGACAGGGATGCAATCTCGTTTAAGGCATCATCATACATGCCCAGTTCGTAATAACCCTCAATCGAGCGTATGTCATGTTCCAAAGACATGGGGAATCCAGAAACATGCTCTAGCGATTTTCCCTCCCGCTGTCCACCGTTGGGTTTTTGAACATGCTCGGAACCGTTTGCTCGGCCTATATTCTGCCTGAGCCAGTCAGGCTCACATCCGCTTTGCTCCAGACATCCAGGACACGAATGAGTCATGAAGCGGGAGGATTCTGATTTTTGTCCCTTTGCGTCTTTGTCTCTTTGCGTGAGGGAAATGATGTCTTTTGTGTGGAGGAATTGCGGGGTTTTTCGGGGGCAGGCCGTGAAAAGTCGGCTAAAAATCTGATCGTGGCATGATTTGCGCTTGCATTTGATGATGGCTGCCATATTTTTGTCGGGCTAATCCAATGTCAGCAGAGGAGAACAAAATAGATGCATTACGGAAAGATCACGGAAACAATGCCGGTGTGGAGAAATTCCCTCCACCGGATGGAGTCTGAACATGACAATTGCGGGGTGGGATTCGTCGCCAATATCGATGGGCGAAAATCGAATCTGATCCTCCGCAAGGCCATTCAGTCCGTGATCAATCTCACCCATCGTGCGCGATTGATGCTGATCAAAAAACCGGTGACGGGGCGGGGGTGCTCACCCAGATTCCGCACAAACTTTTCGCGCCGGAGGTGCAACGGCTCGGCCACAGCCTCTACCGCCCTGAAGACCTCGGCATCGGCATGATTTTCCTGCCCACCGACGGTTATCATCAGGCCACTTGCCGGAATATCATTGAGGAAACCCTCAAAAAACGGCAGCTCCACCACCTCGGCTGGCGTGAGGTGCCGGTCAATAAGCGGGTGCTGGGTGACAAGGCAAAGTCCACATTGCCCCACATTCAACAGGTTTTCGTCGGTCGTCGTGAGAAAATGACCGATGATGAATACGAACGCGCCCTTTTCCTTGCGCGCAATGAAATTGAGAAACGCGTTTCCGCTCTCAATATCCAGGATTTCTACATTTGCAGCATGTCCCACCGGGTCATCGTTTACAAGGGGCTTTTGGCGTCGAATCAACTGGAGAAATTTTACCGTGACCTTCAAAATCCCGACTACGAGACTGCGTTGGCGATTTTTCACCAGCGTTTCAGCACGAATACATTTCCCACTTGGTCCTTGGCCCAAGCATTCCGGATGCTCGCCCACAATGGCGAGATCAACACCATCAATGGCAACCGCCTCTGGATGAAAGCCCGCGAGGCGGAGCTGCAAGCCGATTTTTGGGGGCCGGACATTGATTTGCTCAAACCCATCATTCAGCCTTCGCTGAGTGATTCAGCGAGCTTGGACAATGCGCTGGAAGTGCTCGTGATGTCCGGGCGTCCGGTGCTTCACGCCATGATGATGCTCGTGCCGCCAGCCTCGACAGAGCTTGACGGCGCAGACGAGGATGTGCGCGGATTCTTTGATTTTCATGCTGTCTGAATGAACCCTGGGATGGGCCTGCCGCATTGGTTTACAGTGACGGCATCACCATCGGGGCGACTTTGGATCGGAATGGACTGCGTCCGGCGCGTTACAAAGTCACCAGCGACGGAATGGTGGTCATGGGTTCGGAAGTCGGGCTGGTCGATGTCGATGACAAAATCGTTGTCGAAAAAGGCCGTCTCGGCCCCGGTGAAACCATCGCCATTGACACGGCCAAAGGGGTGTTCCTCAAAAGTGACGAGGTGCGCAAGCAATTTGCCCAAGGCAAGCCTTACGCCAAATGGGTGAAGGAAAAGCTGATTCGTCTCGACGAGCAATTTGCAAAAGCTTCGGTGACGGAGCCTGAGGGCGATGTCGATATTCTGACGAATACGCAATTGCAATTGGCCCATGGTTACAGCACGGAGGAATTGTCCTTTGTTCTCAAACCCATGGCCGAAAAAGGGGAGGAGCCACTGGGATCCATGGGCGATGACACGCCGCTGGCGGTTCTGTCCCGGATGCCGCGCCTGCTCTACGGTTATTTCAAACAAAAGTTTGCGCAGGTGACCAATCCCCCGATTGACCCGATCCGGGAACGGTTGGTGATGAGTCTGGACTGTTACCTCGGACATCGCCCGAATCTCCTGAGTGAAAGTGAAAAACACGCGCATCTCCTGCGCCTGTCCAGTCCGGTGATTTTCAATCATGAATTGGACGCCTTGTGCCAGCTGGAGCCCAAAGGATTCAAGTCCGCCGTTGTGGATTGTGTGTTCCCTCGGGAATCGGGGGCAAAAGGCCTCGAACCCGCCCTGCGCACCATTTGCGCCGCCGCTGAGAAGGCGGTCGACGATGGGGCGGCCTTGGTGATTCTTTCCGATCTGAAAACCGACCATGCCCATGTGCCGGTGCCGATGTTGCTCGCGGTCGGGGCGGTTCATCATCACCTGATTCGGGTGGGCAAAAGAATGCGTTGCAGTTTGATTGTGCAGGGTGGCGACGTGCGCGACGTTCATCAAGTGGCCTGCCTGATCGGTTACGGAGCCAGCGTGGTGAATCCTTATCTGGTCTTTGAAACTTTCCGGGAGATGATTTTCCGGGGCGGCAAAGAGGGCATTGAGGGCAAAACCTACGCCGAGGCATTGAAAAATTACCGCAAAGGCATCGAAAAAGGTGTGCTCAAAATCATGTCCAAAATGGGCATCTCCTGCATTTCCAGCTACCGGGGCGCGCAAATTTTTGAGGCGCTCGGAATCGGGGATCATGTCATTGGCGAATGTTTCGCCACCACGGAATCGCAGATGGGCGGGATCGGGTTCGAGGAAATCGCCGCTGAATCCATTGAGCGTCATGACATCGCCTACAAACAGCCTGTCGAAGAGGTCAAGCTTGTTGACATTGGATTTTATCGAAACCGCCAGAATGGTGAGATGCACGCATGGACTGGGCCGGTGATCAAAAGTTTCCATTCCTTTGTCAAAACCGGCACGCCGGAGGAATACAAGGCTTACGCGGAGTCCGCGCTGAGGCAGTCGCCGCTGGCCTTGCGCCATTTGCTCGGGTTTAAAAAACAGACGCCTGTGCCTCTGGATGAGGTGGAGCCGATTGAGGACATTCGCAAACGGTTCACCACCGCGGGCATGTCGCTGGGAGCATTGTCGCCCGAGGCTCATGAGACATTGGCCATCGCGATGAATCGGATCGGTGGAAAATCCAACAGCGGCGAAGGGGGCGAGGATCAAACCCGTTTCCATCGTCTGCCCAATGGTGATTGGGCCAATAGCGCGATCAAACAGGTCGCCTCAGGGCGTTTTGGCGTCACAGCAGAATACCTCGCCAGCGCGAGCGAAATCGAAATCAAAATGGCCCAAGGAGCCAAGCCGGGCGAAGGCGGGCAGATTCCCGGGATGAAAGTCTCCTCTATGATTGCCAAGTTGCGCCGGAGCATGCCCGGCATCATGCTGATCTCGCCGCCGCCACACCACGACATTTACAGCATCGAGGACTTGGCCCAGTTGATCTATGACCTCAAGGAAGTCAATCCCCGTGCCAAAGTCTGCGTGAAACTCGTGTCAGAGGCGGGGGTGGGAACAATTGCCGCTGGCGTGGCAAAAGCCTATGCCGACGTGATTCTCATCAGCGGACATGACGGGGGCACGGGCGCATCGCCTTTGAGCTCCATCAAAAATGCGGGTGGCCCGTGGGAGCTCGGCGTGGCCGAGACCCAACAGGTGCTCGTGATGAATGGATTGCGCGGAAGAATCGTCCTGCGCACGGATGGCGGAATGAAAACCGGGCGTGACATCGTGATGGCGGCCCTGCTCGGGGCGGAGGAATACAACTTTGGCACGGCGGCCATGATCGCCATGGGGTGCGTCTATGTGCGGCAGTGTCATTTGAATAATTGTCCTGTCGGCGTGGCGACCCAGGATGAGAAGTATCGTTCAAAATTCAAGGGTTCCCCCGAGATGGTCATTAACTTTTTCAATGGGGTTTCCCAGGAAGTCCGTGAGATTCTCGCCTCCTTGGGAGCGCGGAGCATTAATGACATCATCGGACGCACGGACCTGATCGAACGTCTGTCCTGTCCCGATCATCCGAAAGCCGACAAGCTTGATCTGGGCAAATTGCTTTTTATGCCGCCGTATGAGGAGGGTTCTCCCCGGCATCATGTGCTGGAGAGCAATGACCGCCCGGATCGTCCGCTCGACGAGGTGATTCTCCAGGACGCCAAGGACGCGCTTCGCGACAAAACCACATTGTCCTGAGTTACAAGGTCAAGAACACCAACCGCTCCGTGGGCACACGTTTGTCCGGAGAGATTGGATACCGTTTTGGCGATTACGGTTTGCCCGCGGGATTGATCGAGCTTCGGCTCAAAGGCAGCGCGGGGCAAAGTCTCGGCGCATTTTTGGCCCAGGGGGTCAAAATCATTCTCAGCGGCGAGGCCAATGACTATGTCGGCAAAGGCATGTGTGGTGGGGAAATTATTGTGACTCCTCCGCCGAATGCCCGTTACGTTGTGAATCAAAATGTGATCATTGGAAACACGGTTCTTTACGGGGCGACCGGAGGAACTCTCCATGCACTGGGCCGGGCGGGGGAACGTTTCGCTGTTCGGAATAGTGGAGCGACCGCCGTGGTCGAAGGCACGGGGGATCACTGCTGTGAGTACATGACCAATGGAATTGTGTTGGTGCTTGGCCTCACGGGTAAAAATTTCGCGGCGGGCATGAGCGGTGGATTTGCTTATGTGCTGGACGAGGACGGGCTTTTCGAGACCCGGGTCAATCAGGAGATGGTCACCATTCAGAATGTCACTGATGCCGGCGATCTGGAGTTTTTGAAATCGCTCATCACCCAGCATTTTGAGAAAACGACAAGTTTCAAGGCCCAGACGATTCTGGCCGATTGGGCGGCTTTCGCCCCGAAATTCAAAAAGGTTGTTCCTCACGCGCCCGCTCCGGTTATCCCACTGGTGACTGGGCAAATTGCGCAGAAAACAAGCGCGGAGCCGGCCAAGGTATAAGAAGAAAAAGAGTCAATCATTTCTTGTTCCTTGAATGGGGTGGCGGGGCAATTCGCTCTTGCCACCCCTTTTTTTTGATTTAGTTTGATGGGCAAATTGCCCCTATGGACCCATCAACGGCCATCATTGATTCCTCTCAAAAAGAGCCACTCGGACAGACGCTTTCCCGCTCTGTGTTGCTGACCCGGCTGGGTGCGCTCTGGGCCATTCTTTCACTCGCCTTTGCCGCCTTTATCGTAACGAGTTTTTTCCCGGCGCTTTATGACGAGACCGACAGCCAGTATTCCGGCGCGGCCAAGGAAATGATTCAAAGCGGCGATTGGTTGATCCCGACAAATAATCAGGTTCCCCGCCTGCACAAGCCTCCTCTGGTTTACTGGACACAAATTGCCTCGATGCGGGTTTTTGGCATCAATGAATTCGCGGCCCGGCTTCCGTTGGACTTGGCGACCATTGGTTGGGTGCTCATGATGTATTTGATCATTCGGGAATTGGCCGGGAGTCGTCTGGCGCTGAAAGCGGCGGCGCTTTTGTCCACCATGACCGGATTTTTCATTTTTACGCATATTGTCATGCCAGAACCCATGCTCGGATTTTTTCTGGCGGTGACGTTTTACGCATTCATTCGAGGTTGGAAAACCCCAGGGCAATCCCACAAATGGTTCCTGCTGGCCTGGGCTGCGATGGGGTTGGGAACCATGTGCAAGGGACTGCATGCGATGTTGTATCCTTTGGCGGTGGCGGGGGTGGTGGCGTGGCTGAAGCCCGGCTCGCGGAGCTTCTGGAAGGGGCTTTTTTCTCTCCAAGGAGCCGCTTTGTTTCTGCTGATTGTCGTTCCGTGGTATGCCTATGTGGAGTATCGCTTTCATGGTTTCTTGTGGAATCACATCGTCAATGAGCAAATCGGACACATGTTCCATAAACGCTGGCCTCCGAGCGCCAATCAGGTTCCACACACGATTTTCTGGCCCCAACATCTTGTGCTTTGGTTGCCGTGGAGTCTTTTTATCCCGGCGGCGATTGTGTGGTGGAGAACCAACCGTGCGAAAGTAAAATTCGACCCTGTGATTCTGACGATTTTGGGGGCGTGGGCCGGGGTGACTTTTCTGTCCGTGGTTTTTTCGAGCCGTCAGGATTATTACACCATGACGGCTTGGGGTGTGGTTGCGATTTTTCTGGCTCTGCCGTGGTGGCATCCAGAGCGGGTCAAACGTGTCTGGTTCATGGTTCCCTGTGTCCTGATTGCTCTGGCTGGTGTCGCGGGTTTTTGCACATTGCCCCTGATTCATGCCGCCGCTGGAACCGGGGGCAGAACCATTCCCACGGAGGAACGTGACCGGATATTCAGCACATTGAGCGGACTGAGCGCGGATTTCTGGCAGAGCCAGATCACCGTCATTCAAATCGCCAGCTTCAGCTTTTTGGTGGGGGGCATTCTGGCCGGTTACTGGGTTTTCCGTCACCGGATTCACACGGCCTTTAACGCCATCGCCTGCATGGTCATTGTGAATATTTTTATGGCCATGTGGAGCATGGCCCTGATTGAACAATATTTCACCCTGAAACAAGTCGCCATCGACATTAATCACCACCCGCGGCAGGATTTGTTTGTGGTCTGTGAGGGACGACATCATGTCGCCGCGAGTCTTTTCTTCTATTGTGACCGAAAAATTCATTGGGTGAATTCCCCCCTGAAAGATGAGTTCGTCGCCCGTGAACTGAAGATCGCCGACAGGGATTTTATTTCTGAGGAAAAACTCGCCAAGCTTTGGAATTCCGACCGTCCGGTCATCCTGATCACCGAGGAGTCCAACCTTCCTTCGTGGCAGGAGAAACTCGGGCTCGACTCGATTAAAATCTACAGCCGCAGTGGCACCCGCGTCGCGCTGATGAATGAATCAGCCAAATTTGTCGCCGCCCCCCATGTCATTGAGACAAAACCCGAAAGACTTTGAGAGTGAGCCGGACCATGTCCTTGACCGACCGGGAAAATCGACTCATCGCCGCCGCGCGGATTCAAGCCGCCAAGGAGCCGGATGAATTTTCCGCCTCATTCGCGGAGGCGCGGACGATCACGCGCCATCATGCAAAGAGTTTTTATTTTTCCTCCATTGCCCTGCCCGAATACAAGAAACGGGCGGCTTACGCGATTTATGCATTCTGCCGTTATGCGGACGACCTGATCGACCGGGCGGTGGCGGAGGGGCGCGACCTGACTCATGCCGAGGAGCAACTGGGCAAATTGCTCGACGAACTCTATGCGGGAGATGCCCGCCAGCCTTGGTCTCCGGCTTTCTGGCTTACGGTGGAGCAATTTGCCATTCCTCGTGATTATTTCACCGATTTGATCCGGGGTGTGCTCATGGATCGCGGGCCGGTGCGAATTGCCGATTGGGAGGGGCTCCATCGTTACTGTTACCATGTCGCCTCCGTGGTGGGGCTGATGATGTCGAAAATTTTTGAACTCTCCGACCCGGCGGCCCAAGAGCAGGCCATTGAGATGGGTGTGGCGATGCAACTGACCAATATCCTCCGCGATGTCAAAGAGGATTATGCCAATAACCGCATTTACCTACCCGCGACGGAACTGGCGGAATACAGCTGCACCGAGGGGCAAATTGCGCAGGGGCGGTTTGACGCGAATTTCCGGCGGTTAATGGAGTTTCAAATCGCCCGTGCGCGGGAGTATTACGCCCGCGCCGTGCCGGGAATCGCCAAGCTCGCCGATGACGGCTCGCAACTGACCGTCTGGATCATGTCCACGGTTTATGCCGGGATTCTGGATGAACTCGACAAACGCGGGGCAAATTGTTTCCAGGGCCGAGTCCATGTGTCCACCCCGCGCAAACTGCTCTTGCTGGTGAAGGCGTGGTGGAGTTGGCGGCGGCAACGGAAAGGCCGGGCATGAAGATGATTGAGGATTTCCTGTGGTTCTGGATCGCCCGCGCGATGAGGAAAAACTTTTTCTCGATTCACATGCGCGGGGCGGAAGCCCTGCGCCATTTGCCCGGAGGAACGGTCATTTGCGCAAATCACTCCGGGTGGTGGGACACATTCACCTGTGTTTTTTTGAAAAGGACATTTGCTCTGCCGGCCTATGGGATGATGGAGGACAAAACCTCCGCACCGCGTCCTTTTTGCGCCATGTCGGAGTTTATGGCATTGATTTGTCCTCGCCCCGCAGTGCGGCGGGCGGACTGCGGCGACTCTTGATTTGCTCGCTGGCGGCGCGGTGATCTTTCTGTTTCCCCAAGGTCGGCATGTGCATTTGGGGTTCGTCCGGTGGAGTTCAAACCCGGTCTCGAATGGGTCTTGCACAAATCGCCCGGCACCCGTGTGTGTTGTCTGGCGGTGCGCTATGAACAGCTCTGGGAGAGTCGCCCGCAGATTTTTCTCAATGCGGCCCTTTTGCCCGCTGGCTCAACGGCGGAGGATGCGCGGGCGAGATTGGAGATTCTGATGGGGCAAATTGATCGGGATATTCAGACACAAAATTTTTCCTCCTATGAAACCCTGATGGAGTCAGGGCTTTCGATCAATAAAAAGTGGGAACGCTTTGTCTGTTTGCTCACCGGAAAACCTTTCACCCCGAAAAACACATGAGCACGACTGACTGGATTTTGATTGTTTATGCCGGAGTCACCATGGCGGCCTTGCTTATGCTCTGGGGCAATTTGCTTGTGAATCTTTTCATTTTCCGCCGCCCGCCCGTGGTTTCCGCGTCAGTGCTGGGTTCTCCCGCGCCCTTGGTGTCGGTGTGTGTGCCCGCGCGCAATGAGGCTTTGCGCATCGGCAATTTGCTTCGGTCTTTGGCGGCGCAGGATTACCCGGATTTCGAGGTGATCATTCTTAATGACCGTTCCGAGGATGACACAACGGCGGTTTTGCAGGCTTGGCAAAATGACATTCCCCGGATGAGGGTGATGGCCGGGGAATCGCTTCCTCGTGGCTGGGTCGGCAAATGCTGGGCCTGCCATCAGTTGTCCAGAGAGGCGAGGGGGCATTACATCCTTTTTACTGATGCGGACACCATTCTCCATCCGCAATGCCTCTCCTCGGCGGTGCAATTTGCGCAAGCGCATGATGCCGCCCTGACGAGTCTGTGGCCGCGGCAAGTGGCCGGGACTTGGAGTGAAAAACTCATCATTCCCTTTGTTTATCAGCTTCTGTTGGTTTTTCTGCCGCACGCGCTGGTGAATCGAATTTCTCACGCCGGGCTGGGCGCGGCCAATGGGCAATTTGTCCTTTTCCGGCGAAGCGACTACGATGCGCTCGGCGGGCATGAGGCTGTGAGGAATCATCTCGTTGAGGATGTCGCTCTGGCCCGTGCCACCTTGGCTGCCGGACGCAAATTGCTCAATGTGGACGGCACAGAACTGGTTTCCTGCCGCATGTATCACCGGTTTGCCGATTTGTGGGAGGGATTCACCAAAAATCTCCGGGCGGCCTTCGAAAAAAATGCCGGGGCATTTGTCTTTTTCGGAGTTTTGCAGGCAACGGTGTTGCTTGGGGCGTTTTATCTCGTGCCGATTCTGCTGATCATCAAGGGCGGGGAATGGCTTTTGACGCTGCCGGGCATTCTTTTGCTTGCGCAAATTGCGCTCATCTGGCTGATGCGCGTGGTCTTTGCCGTCAGGTTCAAGCAATCGGTTCTGTGGGCATTTGCGCATCCGATCGGGCAAACGCTGGCCTTGGTCATTGCGCTGAATTCATGGGTTCAAACGGCCACCGGCGGAGTCAAATGGAAGGGCCGCATTTACAAGCCGGAGGTCTGAGGGCATTGCCCGTCCTGAGAATTCAATCTCCGTGGGAACCGGATCATCTTCCATGAGCCAAGTGTAGTGAATGCGGTGCGCGAGGAAGAGGAGATTGAAGGCGGCCAGAATGACCAGCGGTTTCCAGTTCGTTTTTGCGGGGGCGGCCATTTGCAACGGGCACAGGGCCAGAAAAATCACGGTCAGCACAAACCACGCGATGTAATTTTGAACCGGAACCGTCTGCGCAATTTGCGTGAATGTGCCGTCGGCATACCAGCGCCAGTAAGCCTCGTCGAATCCGCGCATATACCATGCCACCGCCTCGAGATTGACATCGGTCAACATCGTGATGACCCCGGCGAGCGCACAAATGGCCCAGCGGTTTCGCCATTTGAGGATTTGACCGGCGAGGAACCAGGCATTCAGGCACAGCACCGCCCATGCGAAAGGAATGATGATGGCCAGACCGTTCGGGGCAAAGGGCAGGTTGATGGTCGCGCTGAAGCGTTCCGTGTATTTGAAGTGGCCAAAGGGGAACCCGGTATTTGTGCCGATGAATTCAATTAGGCCGGAGGCGATCAGAATGATGGCAAAACAGATCCGGGTTTTTCGCACCCCATGAAGGTCAATCATCCAAAGGTAGGTGATGATCGTGGCCAGAATCATGGTCCATGCGTCAGCCCAATGCATCCAGCGCGGCATGGTTTGTCCCGCCAAAGCCGCCGCGATGCCGACAGAAATCCAGACAATGAAAAAGAGCCAAAAAAAAGTGGTGATTTTTTGGATGAGAGGGGTTTGTTTTTGCACGCATTGCATACTACCCCGTTTTTTTTAATCATCAAGCATCGCCCGCTTTTCTTCAAAGTGCGGGATTGCCTCACTTCCCCTTTTTCGTGCAAAATGCCCGGCCTCATATGAAAACAGGATTCTTCATCACAGGCACAGACACGGATGTCGGAAAAACATTCGTGACATGCCGAATTCTTCACGCTCTCCGCAAAAGGGGAGTGAATGCCTGTGGCTATAAACCGCTCCTTTGCGGGGAACGCACCGACGCGGTGGCGCTGTTCAATGCCAGTTCACCCCACGCTGATGTGACGATCGATGATGTCAACCCCGTCTGGTTGCGGCCTCCGGCGGCGCCTTACACCGCCAGTGTGATCGAGGAACGGGTCATTGATCTGGATGCGGTGTTTGAGCGGTTCGACAAATTGCGCGGGATTTATGATTGTGTTCTGGTCGAAGGGGCGGGGGGCTGGCGTGTGCCGGTGCGGTCGGATTATTTTGTCAGTGATCTCGCGGAGCAATTTGCACTGCCTGTCATCCTGGTGACCCGTCCGAATCTCGGCACGCTCAATCACACATTGCTGACGGTGGAATCCATCCGGGCACGGGGCAAATTGCCCCTCGCGGGGTTGGTCATCAATCAATCCTCCCCCGAGGTGGACATGATCTCCGCCCACACAAATCCCCCCATGCTGGAGGAGCTGAGCAAATTGCCCATCCTCGCCCGCATCGCCCACGGGGAAACCGAGCCGAACTTAAGCAAATTGCTCGATGCGTGCTTGGGTTAAGAAAGAGGAATGACAGCGCCACGAAGCGCGCGAAAAACACGAAGGCATGTGTCACCAAAGGGTTTTGACTTTATACTTTTTGATAAAAGAGTCCTTTGTAATAATGGTGAAATTTTCGGTGATCGCTTGATTAATCAGCAGTCTGTCAAAGGGATCGCGATGATGCCAAGGAAGAGTCAAGTTCGGTTCACAATGTTCCGAAGTGATGGGAAGATCCAAAATTCTGTTGATGCGTTTCTCTTCTTTCAAGGAGGCTTGCCATTCGTCATGCATTTTGATTTTTCCAAGGGAAATTTTCACTGTTAATTCCCAAAAACTTGCCGCGCTCCAATAAATGATGTTTTCGGTGTTTGTCATTGTTTCCAACGCTTTTTTGCTCAGCAAGGAAGGCTCTTGAACAAACCAAAGGAAGGTGTGCGTATCGAGAAGGTATTTCATCTTTATGATTATGGCGATAACCGGGCTATTTCATAAAATCCTCAAATTCAGACAATGGTTTGTCGAAATCCTTTGAAATCCATTTGACCAACCCTTTGGAGCGACCGGGAATCCTAGATGTTTTTGCTCCTTCCATGGGAACAATTCTGACGACAGGCTTTTTGCCTTTTGCCACAATGATTTCCTCCCCGGCCAAAGCGCGGTTGATCAGTTTTGAAAAGTGAGTTTTTGCCTCATGAACACTGAGTGTGGACATCAAAATAAGATAATGGACTAAGTTATTTAGTCAACTTAATAAAAACTATTTCAGCGCATCAAGCAATTTCTGATGGATGCCGCCGAATCCGCCGTTGGAGAAAACGACGACCACGTCGCCGGGTTTGACATGGTCTTTGGCCTTGGCGACGATGGTGTCTGCGTCTGGTTCATAAAAGGCGGGTTTGCCCATGGCACGAATGTCTGCCATGACCTTTTCGGGATTGAGACGTTCCGCAGGCGGGATTTTTTCGAGAAGATGCACTTGGGCGACAAAGACGCCATCGGCCATGCCGAGGGCTTCGGGGAGTTCCTTCTGAAAGATATTCCGGCGGGTGGTATTTGACCGCGGCTCGAAAATCGCCCACACCTTGCGACCGGGGTAACGGTGGTGCAGGGCAAAAAAGGTTTGTTTCATCGCGGTGGGGTGATGTCCGAAATCATCGATGACCGTGATGCCGTTGACCTCGCCGCGAACCTCCTGGCGGCGTTTAATCCCCGCAAATTGCGCCACCGCTTCACGGATGGTTTCGAGGGGAATCTGATAGAAATGGGCTGCGGCAATGGCCATGGAGGCATTGCGGACATTGATCTCGCCGATCATGTGGAATTTGAAGTCTCCAAGCCCTTTGAGAGTCCATTCAGACCGGTCATTAAAGTATTTTGTGTTCTGAATCTGGAGCGCGGAATTATCGGAGGTTCCCACGCTCACGAGATGAGATAAAGCGCCTCCAATGATCTCACGGATATTCGCATCGTCCTCATTGTAGATGATCATCCCGTTGCGCGGCACGATATTGACCAGTCGCTTGAAAGTGGTTTTCACATCATCGAGTGAGGCGAAAATGTCCGCATGGTCGAACTCCACATTATTCATAATCACCAGCTCGGGCAGGTAATGAAGGAATTTCGAGCGTTTGTCGAAAAAGGCCGTGTCGTATTCGTCCCCTTCAAGGATGAAATGTTTGCTGTCGCGAATCACGCAACCTTGGGAAAGGTTTTTCGGGATTCCACCGATCATGTAGCTGGGGGCTTTCCCGGCGTATTCGAAAATCCACGCGAGAATCGAGGTGGTCGTGGTTTTTCCGTGAGTGCCCGTGACAACGAGGTTATGCCGACCGCGCAGGAAAAACTGTTTCAACACCTCGGGAAGCGAGAGATAATAAAGTTTCTGTTCCAGCACCGCTTCGAGTTCCTCGGTGCCGCGTTTGATGGCATTGCCCACCACGATCAGATCGGGCTTGTGAGCGAGATTTTCGGGCTTGAACCCCTGCATGATGCGAATTCCTTTGGACTCCAGGAATGTGGACATCGGCGGATAGACATTCTCATCGGAACCCGTCACCTCGTAACCCGCGTCTTTCAGCGCGGCGGCGACAGCCCCCATGGCGGTTCCGCAAATGCCGATGAAATGGATCGAACGAAAAGGATTTTGCATGAATCGTTATCTAATCCCTTCAGCCGTGAAGGCAAGCAGAGAAGAGGGCTGCTATCTATTGAATGGCGAATAAAGGATAGAGGATTGAAAAAATTATGATCGATATCCGTTCTGGAGCGTCACGGACAAGGAATTAACGCCGGGAGGAAACAATTTGCTCTATTCCGTCCAGTGAAGAGGATTCCAATGTTAACTCTGGCAATTTTGACAAAAGCAAACTGGCCGTAGAATATGGTTTCAACCTCCCCTTAATCAGTGTGCTCAACGATTCATTCTCAGCTTTCATTGAAGAAAGTAGGTTATACGAATCCATATCGATCGTAATCGTTTTGACAGCCATAGGATATAAACACGCTGTAAGTGCACGATCTAGGCAATCGAGTATTTCTTAAATATATACGGAATCTCCGCTTGAAAAACCGATCTGTGTAAATCTGCGTTGATCTGCGGTTTTTCTCTGAAAATGTTCTTTTCTCATTATCGTGATCTTTACCCTGAACCGGGACAAGCTGAGGTGCATTCACATCAGGAAAAGGGGATCGACATCGACGGTGAGGAGGACATCCTCCGGGGGGGTGAAGCTTTTGAGAACCGCCTCGACGTGGCCGATGAGCTTGAGAACGGAGGAGGCGCGGAGCATGATCTGGTAACGGAAATAGGTTTTCATCTTGGCCATGGGCGCGGGCGCGGCATCGCCCAGAATCGCGCCCGCCGGGGCATTTTGCGCGAGCAATTTGCGCAAAGATTGCGCGACAAATGCGGCTTTGTCGTCATTGGTTCCCCGAATGGTGATCAGGATGACATGACTCAGCGGGGGATACTTGAGTTCCTGCCGGAATCCGATCTCCTGTTCGTAAAACCCCTGATAGTCATGATGCCGCGCAAATTGCACCGCCGGATGGAAAGGTGTGAAAGTCTGCACAATGACCTCGCCCTCGACCTCGCCGCGTCCCGCCCGGCCCGCGACCTGTGTGAGCAGTTGAAAGGTGCGTTCCCCCGCCCGGAAATCCGGCAGGTGCAGGCCCAGGTCGGCATTGAGAATTCCCACCAATGTCACATTTGGAAAGTCCAGCCCCTTGGCGATCATTTGCGTGCCCAGAAGAATGTCGATTTTGCCCGTGCGGAAAGCGCCCAGAGTTTCGCGGTATGAATCCTTGCGCGTCATGGTGTCCGAGTCCATGCGCCGAATGCGCGCCTTTGGAAAAAGCTTGGCCAAAGTGTCCTCGACTTTTTCCGTTCCCAGCCCCGTGTAACGAATGTCCGGCGCATGACAGGCCGGGCAATCCTGCGGCGGAGCCGCCTTGTGCCCGCAGACATGGCAGGCGAGCAGGTTTTTGCCCCGGTGATAAGTCAGCGCGACACTGCAATGCGGGCACATCTCGACATGCCCGCATTTCGGGCACACCATGGACGTGGCGAATCCCCGGCGGTTGAGGAAAAGAATCGTTTGCTCGGATTTGTCCAGTCGCTCCTGAATCGCATCGCGCAAACGCCCTGAAAAGATGTGAACGCCTTTTTGTCTGAGCGCCTCTTGCCGCATGTCGATGATTCGCATCAGGGGCATTTTTTTGTCATCGATTCTTTTGGGCATCGAGCGGAGGGTGTATTTGCCTTTCGCTGCATTGTGGAATGACTCCAGACTCGGAGTCGCCGACCCCAGCACCACCGCCGCCCCGAGCAATTTGCCCCGCATCACCGCCACGTCGCGGGCATTGTAACGCGGAGCCTCCTCCTGCTTGTAGGTGCTCTCATGCTCCTCATCGACGATGATCAGGCCCAGTTCACGCACCGGAGCAAAAACCGCCGAACGCGCCCCGATGACGATCCGGGCGCGGCCCTCGTGAATTTTATGCCATTGATCGTGACGTTCCCCGGCGGAGAGATGACTGTGAAGCACTGCCACCTGCGTGCCGCTCTCGGCAAAGCGTGATTTGAAGCGTTCCACCGTCTGCGGGGTCAAGGGCGAATTTCCGGAACCATGACAATCGCGCCTTTGCCGTGGACGCAGGCAATAATCCATCGCCTGCAGATAGACCTCGGTTTTTCCGCTGCCCGTGACCCCGTGCAGGAGGATCACCCCCGGCGAGCTGGCCGTGATTGCTTGGGTAATGGTCAAAAATGCCTGTTTTTGTTCGTCATTGAGCAGAAGAGGGGAGGAGGGCAGGAAGGTTTCATTCTCAAAAGGGTCACGGTCCACCGCTTCAGGAGAGATGATGATCCACCCCGCATCCTCCAGCGCATCCAGAGAGGATCGCCCTGTCGAGGTTTCCTCCATGAGATCACGGAGAAATCGGCCCCCGTGTGATTGCAGATATTGGAGAACCATCAATTGTTTGCGGGAGCGTTTTGGAAAAGCCTCTGCCGCCTCCGGGGTGAGCGGTTTTTTGAGTGTGACAAATAGCTTTTCCTTGTGCGCCGCATCGGCTTTGCGAACCGCTTCCGGCATCACGCTGCGCAGGGCGGTTTCGTAGGGGCAAGAGTAGTATCCGGCCATCCAGCGGGCCAGCTCCAGCAGGTGATGGTCGAGGAATGGTTTTTTGCCGATGACCTCCGTGATGGGTTTGCAATCCGGGTAATCGGGGTGCGACATCACCGAGGAGACAAACCCCATCAGAATTTGGCGACCGAAAGGAACCCGCACTTTGCTGCCGACTTGAACGACTCCCAGCAATGAGTCAGGAATGAGGTAGTCGAATTCCTTGTCGAGATTCCGTTCCAGAACGACTTTTGCAAATTGCGCCATGATGTGGGTGAGAAAGGTAACGTGGATTATATTTGTGAGAAAGAAGAAAAGAAAAAAATGGATAAATTTAACATTTAAATCTTGATGTTAGATAAGTGTAATATTATTATATTTTTCATAATGATAGTCATAAATAACCCATACATAAGGATAAAAAATGAAAACCTTAAGAGACTCCGACGAGGGTTTTACCCTCATCGAAATTATGGTCGTAGTGGCGATTATCGCGTTATTGGCAGTATTGGCTCTTCCGAATTTCATTCGGGCAAGGGAAGTCAGCAATGAGAATCGATTCATTAACAACCTGCGCATCATAGGAGACGCTTTTGACATGTATGCCGCCGATTATGGCGGATATCCACCCGATGGGTTGCCGCGTTCATGGAATAATCTCAATGGAATGCGCACCTATCTGAGCCGTGTCAAATGGACAGAACAAACCCCCATTGGCGGATTCTGGGACTGGGATAATAACCAAGCCTTTGGCCCTGGAGGGACGCGTGTGACGGGCATCACCGTGCACAGCCCTCCTGTGACATCCGGCTCCGGGCGTCAGACGTTGCTTGAAATCGACCGGAAGTTTGATGACGGTGATTTCGCCACCGGCAAATTTATCCGGCGCAACAACAATACCGGTTTCATTTATGTCTTGGAAAGGCATTGAGAGTCTGGGGGAAAAGTCAGATTCATCCTTGCAAATTGCGCGGGGGATCATCAGGTTGTGGGGATTATGTCATCTGTGAAATCCATGTCTGTCGGGGAACTGAAGTCACTGCTGGACTCCCAGTCTCCCATCCGTTTGATCGATGTTCGCGAGGAGGATGAATACGCCCTTGCCCGGATTCCGGGCGCGGAACTGATTCCTTTGAGCGCCTTTGCCAAGCGCGCCTTGCAGGAGTTAAAACCCGACGAGAAAATCGTCATTCATTGCCATCATGGGGGCCGCTCCATGCAGGCTTGCCTATGGTTGTCAAAACAGGGCTACAACGACCTGACGAATGTGGCGGGCGGCATCGAGCAATGGGCAATGGAAATTGATCCAAAGGTTCCCCGTTATTGAGACTGACGGAGGAAATTCAATGCTTCCCTTTTTAGGGGGCTTTGGCAATATCCTGTTCTCACACCCATGACTTTTATTGAAAAAATATACGATTTGCTCAAAAGACATCCGAAACGGATTGTGTTTCCAGAAGGGGACGACCCTGTCGTCATGAAGGCGGCGGAGGAGTTTGCGCGCCTCAAGCTCGGTGCCCCGATTCTTTTGGGCAACCGCGAGGTCATCAGAGCCAAGGCCGCCGAACTCGGACTGGCCTTGAATCATGTTCGCATCATCGACCCGGCCACATCGACGGAATTGCCCCTTTTCACTGAACGGATGAAAAAGACGACCCGTTATCAGGCGATGAAAACCGAGGAAGTCGAGAAACTCATCGTGAATCCAAATTATTTTGCCGCGATGATGGTGCAGTATTCCCACGCCGACGGAATCGTCGGAGGAAATGCCTGCACGACAGCCTCATTCCTGCGCCCGTTGATGGCGCTCATTAAACCGCTTCCCGAGGTCAAAATCCTGTCCAGCTGCATGATCTTCGCCACATCGGACAAAAAAATCGGGGACAATGGCGTGATGTATTTTGCTGACTGTGGAATCATTCCTGAACCCACCGTCGAGGAACTCGCCGACATTGGGTTGGAAACCGCCAAGCTGGCGCGTCAGATGTCCGGGCTGGTGCCGCGTGTGGCTTATCTGGGATTCGGCACGAAAGGCAGCGCCAAACACAAGATTACCGAAAAAATGGCCGCCGCCGCCGCGCTATGCCGCAAAAAGGCCGATGAGCTTGCATTCAAGATCGAAGTCGATGGGGAGCTCCAGATTGACGCCGCCTTGGATTGGGAAACTGGTCAGGAAAAAGCGCCGGACAGTTCTGTGGCTGGCCAAGCCAATGTCCTGATTTTCCCTGATTTGAATGCCGGCAATATCGCCTCGAAACTTCTCAAAATTGTTTCCGGTGCGGATTGCTACGGCCACTTGATTCTCGGGCTGGATCGTCCCGCCGCCGACATCACACGGGGTTCGACCTCAGAGGACATTCTGGGATTGGCCGCATTGGTGGGCCTCCGGGCTGTCGAATATCACAAGCTCTACGAAGACCTCTACTAAGGGAACGGAGGCGCAAGGTCATGCGACAAGAAATTAACTGGCGAACCCGCCGCCCGGATCGAAGCTCTTACGAGGTGCGTGTGGCGCGCTGGGGGAAGGAATTAAAATTCCAATTCCGCGAAAAAGGCGGGAACCAGTGGGACTACGAGCGTGTGCCCGAACTTCATGACTGGGAGAATTTGCTCGATGCGCTGGAGCGCCGTTACTCCCGCAAACAAGCCACTGACATGGAGCTGGCCCACGTCAAAGGCATGATTGCAAAATTGCGAGCCGAGCAACGGGCGGCTCAGTAGGGCTTTTTCCAGATCGGCACGACACGTTTCATCTCGTCGATGATCCATTGCGCGGCGGCAAAGGCTTCCGCCCGATGTCCGGCGCAGACCCGCAGATACAGGGAGGGTTCAGCCGCTTTGACCCGACCGATTCGGTGATGAATGTGGATCTGATGAATCGGCCATTTTGAAAAAGCCTCCCGCATCAGCCGCGCAAATTGTGCGCGGGCCATGCCCTCAAACGCCTCGTATTCGATTCCTTCGATGATTTTTCCGGCTTCACCGGAGCGCACCACACCGTGGAACTCCACCACCGCGCCTTGATCTTCGCGGAATTGGGACACCTCCCGAGTGATGGGTTTCTCCGAGATGACCAGCGAGCAATTTGCGGGAAGGGTGGGGGATTCAGGCATGGCTTGGATTAACCTCCCTGCACGGGTGGCATCAGTGAGAGTTCGTCTCCGTCCTGGAGGATTTGGCTGCGGGAGGTGTATTCATGGCCGATGGACAGGAGCAAAGACCTGTCCCATTCCTTAAGCCGGGGATAAGTCTGGTAAATCTCATCCAGTGCAAATTGCACATTCGAACCCTCGGGATAACTGCGGGTGAGCTCAGCCTCCCCGGTGATGTCCTTGAGATTGGCCCAGAAACGGAGTGTGACGGTCATGGGTTACGCCCCGAATTGATCTTTGAGACGTTCCCCGCCCAGCACATGGAGATGCAGATGGGGAACCGTTTCCCCGGCATTTGCGCCAGAATTGATCACGACGCGGTAGCCGTCCGCGCTCAAGCCTTGTTTTTCCGCAACACGCCGCGCTGTCTGGAGCAAATGCCCGAGCAGGGTGTGATCCTCGTCTCCCGCCGCCGCCAGCCGCGCAATTTGCTTTTTGGGGATCACGAGGAAATGCGCTTTCGCCTGCGGATGAATGTCGCGGATGGCGACGCAATGCCCGTCCTCGTGCAGGATGTCGGCGGGGATTTCGCGTTTGATGATTTTGGTGAAAATGGAGTCGGTCATGGTTGTGGGGAGAATATCAGAGATGTCCGGATTCCTGCAATGAAAACAAAGATGCGCTTGCACCGGCACTGATTTTGGCTTTCATCAGGCACAAACCCCACAATCGGAATTCACAGCCATGTATTTTAATAAAATTCAGAACCCGCCGAATTTTGCATTCATCCCTCCCCACGGACTCAAAAAAAACAGGGCCACGCTCCCCGGCCACAAGATCGTCCTGCGAACCGCCGACCTGGGCGAGGACGTTTTTGAAATTTCGTATGAGTCCCCCGCGTGGGAATATCGCAGTCACAGCGGACTGGACTTGAACGCATTCAAGTCACCCAGCCGGGCGGAATTGCAAATTGCGCCGCATGGAGGGTTTGCGATCCGCTCCGGGCGGAGCAATTTGCTCGCGACTCTGCCGCAGGAAGCTTTTGGAGTTTGCGGACAAAGCTGGATGGTGCAATTTGCTCCGGAGTCCGGCCAACAATTCTACGGCATGGGCGAGAAGAACAATGGATTCGAGAAAAGCGGGGTTCGCACAAAATTCTGGAATACCGATGTGTGGGCGGATTTTCATGCCGACGCCTTTATCAATGGCACGACCGACCCGATGTATCTGTCGGTGCCTTACTTGATTATTAAAAAAGGGAACACCTATCTCGGGCTCCTGGTGGACAATCCCCACGCGGTTTATATGGGAATCTCACCGCAGGTGAGCATCGGAGGGGAACAACTCAAGACCGAGTTGCGCCAGCCATTTTTCATCGGGTCGAGTGACGGAACCGCGAGGATGTATGTCATTGTCGGGCCGACACTGCACGATCTGACCTGCAAATTCCAGCGGCTCGTCGGTGTCACGCCGCGCCCGCCGCTGTGGTCGCTGGGGTATCAACAATGCCGCTGGGGTTACCAGAGCTATCAATGTCTGGACAATCTCGACAAAAATTTCTCAAAGCACGGGATTCCCTGCGACGGATTGTGGTTGGACATCGATTACATGCGCGGCTACCGGGTGTTCACTTTTGAGCAAAAGCATTTCTCCGCCCCTTCCGCGCAAATTGCGCGGATTCAAAAACGCGGGCGCAAGGTGGTGCCGATTATTGACCCCGGCGTGAAAATCGACCCCGGCTATCATGTGTATGATTCAGGCCTGAAATCCAAAGCCTATTGCAAAACCCCGGCGGGCAAGGATTTTGTCGGATTCGTCTGGCCGGGGGCGACGGTTTTTCCCGATTTCGCCTCGCCCAAAGCGCGGGCTTGGTGGGTGGGACAAGTCGCGCAATTTGCTTCAGGCTCCGGCATCCAAGGCGCTTGGCTCGACATGAATGATCCCGCTGTGGGCGCTTCAGAATTGGACCCTATGCTTTTCAACGGCGGCAAATGGGATCATTCCTCCTACCATAATCAATACGCCCTCGGCATGGCCATGGCGAGCCGTGAGGGATTCCTCAAGGCGCATCCCGACAAGCGTCCCTTTCTCCTGAGTCGCAGCGGATTCACGGGCATGTCCAAATATGCGGCGATTTGGACCGGCGACAATTTCTCCAACGATCATCACCTCAAAAATGCTGTTCCCATGTCATTGAATCTCGCATTGTCGGGGATTCCCTTCAATGGGCCGGACGCTGGGGGCTTTGGCGGTCACACCACAGCGGAGCTGATGATCGCGTGGTTTAAAATGCAGTTCCTCTTTCCCTTTTTCCGCAATCACACCCATCAGGGATGCCGGGCCCAGGAACCCTGGGCGTTTGGCACAAAAACCCTCGGCATTTTGCGGGAATACATCAGGCTCCGATACAAATTGCTCCCGTATCTCTATAATCTCTACATCCGGCATGAGCAAACCGGCGAGGCGATTCTGCGGCCCTTGATCTATGATTTCGAGGACACGGGAAAACTGCCCCTCGGTCATGTCGGCGACCAATTCATGGCCGGCCCCGCCATCATGCAGGCGCCTGTGCTGTCCAGTTCCTCCGACGCGCGCGAGGTGACTCTGCCCGAAGCTCACTGGTTCTCCTGCCTGGACGCAAAATGGATCCGGGGCGGGCGCAAATTGCGTGTGAAGCAAAAGGCCCGAACCACGCCGCTGTATTTCCGGGAGGGGGGAATCGTTCCGATGCAGGTCGGAGCGAGAAAAGATCAAAAGAATGATTTGGGCAAAATCGAACTCCACATTTTCCTGCGAAAAGATTCAAAGGGCACCGCCACATGCCGTTACATTTTTGACGACGGGGAAAGCTTTCAATACCGCAAGGGCGGTGAGTCCGAATATTTCATCGAAGCAAAAGTTTCCAGCGGAAAATTGCAGGTCAAGGTGGACAAACTCCGCGCAAATTGCGGGGCGTTGGAGGTGTCCTTTGTCCTGTATGACGGATTCAAAACAATCGTGGTTAATGGAGTTGATCCGCAGGTTCACCCCCTCACACTCAAAAAAGGCGTCCATGAATTTGCCGGGAGCAAATTGCCCGTGTGGACGACAGCGCCGTTGAGGTTTTAATTGATCAGAACGGCGAGTTTTTTCTCCTCGCAGTAGGCGGCGATGGCTTGGCGGATGAATTCCACCAGTTCATCATGCTGGCGGTGGCATTTTTTGCGCCAGCGTTTTGCGCCACGGAGGGTTTTCACGCATTTGCGGATATTGCGAATGTGCAGCGCCTGCGGGTGGGTGGCCAAAGCTTCGGCGACTTGGCGGCGCAATTTGTCGTAGAATTCGATCTCCATGGGAACCCCGCTTTTGGCGGTCAATGAGTCGAGGTCGATGATCGACTGGGCCGGGATGTAATGGAAATGGTCGGCGACTTTTTCAAGGTTGAGCTTTCTCAGGACGAAACGGATGATCTCCTCGAATGTCTCCAGCGTCATCATATTCTCCTGCACATTCGAGATGAAATGCTCCAAGAGCGCACGGGCAAAACTCTCGGCATGAATCCAGTTTTCGCCCGTGGCCGTCTCGGAGGCTTGGCGCAGGGAAACCACCAGCGACCCGTAATTGACCAGCGCCTTGTGCCCGGTGTCCGGGAACTCGATAATGATGCTGGATTCGTCGATGACTCTCATGATCGGGATGCGCCCGTGGCGGGCTGAGAGAGGTTGTTGACCTCACTGATAAATTCATTGATGTCGCGGAAACTCCGATAGACACTGGCAAAACGCACGTAGGCCACCTCGTCGATCTCCCGCAGCTTGGCCATGAGGAGTTCACCCACCTCCGTCGAGGGAACCTCCCGTTCGTGCTCGTTATTGATCACGTCGTGAATCTCATCGACGAGACGCTCGATCTGGTCGGTGGACACCGGACGTTTCTGGCAGGCGATTTCGATCCCCTTGAGCAATTTGCTCCGGTCGAATTTTTCCCGGCGGCCATCACGTTTCATGACAAAAAGGGCGTCCTTTTCGACTTGTTCGTAAGTGGTGTAACGGTGAGCGCAGTTGAGACATTCCCGCCGACGCCGAATGACATCACCTTCCCGGGATGTTCTTGAATCAATGACTTTATCGTCTTGGCAACCGCATTTCGGGCACTTCATTTAAGAACCTACAATATTTAGGGTTACGAGATGACGAATAGCACAAGGGATAGGATTGTCAATGATGATCTTGGAATTTGGGTTGCAAAGAAAATATGAGGATGTGGATCAACAGAACAGTGTGGTTAAGACAAAAAAATGGCTCTTCGTGGAGGAAGAGCCATTTTTCAAAAGAGATTGTTTGGGTGCTGTCTGACTATTCCGAGAATTTTCCGTCGTTGATAATAATTTCGGTGGCACCCTGATCGCCCCAAGCCGAACTTTCAAGAGTGAAGCGAATTTTTTTTGCGCCATCGGGAATTTTGATGGAGACCTCATCCAAGGTTTCCCCGGAGCCACGGGGAATACCCAAACGTCCGATTGCTTGTCGATAGACTTCCTTTTCATCGATAAAAATGACGAATTCACCCTGCTGGTTGGTGTTATTATCACGCCAATCAACAAAATGGGCGTCATCACCGATCATGATTTTGGCTGAGAAGGTTTTGGAGCCGGCGGGAATGTCGTAATCAATCTGGTGATACATATTAAAATGCCGGGTCAAAAGTCCGACCCCGGTCTGGAAATCACCACCAACGACAAATACGTCCAAAATGCCGACATTATAACTTTGCCCCTCGGGAAGTGTGTATCCGTCTGGAATTTTTTTGACGATTTTCCGTCCCTCAGGCCAAGGATAATTCGATCCCCAACCCCACTCATAAACATGATTGGGCAGTTTTTGCCCCGTGCGTGCAACGGATGCGTCATGCTCAAATGAACCCCATTCGACTTCAGCGGGTTCCAGATATGTCAAAGGAGTGTCTTTGGCTTGAGCTGTCAACGCAGCAAAATTGAGACAAGCAAGGCAGGTGATCAATTTGAATATATGCAGTTTTGAATTCATAATGTTCATAACCTATGATGCATTTGTGTGGTTTGGCAATCAAAAATCCTTAAAAAATGATTTCTTTAAAGGGATAGACGGTCAGTTATTCGAGAATATTCAATTTTTAAAATGAGGCATATTCGCGCATTTTGCCGGTGCGCCCGGCAATTTGCTCAGAATTAATTGCCTTCAATTTTCCCATGCTAAAGGCCTCCACATTAAATGAGGCCACCACGGTGCCGTGGATCACGGCTTTTTTGAGCGTGTCGAAATCATGGCGATTTTCCGCTGCAAGTGTTCCGATCAAGCCTCCGGCGAAACAGTCTCCCGCGCCCGTCGGGTCTTTCACATCATCCAGCGGAAATGCCGGGGCAAGAAAATAACCTTCCTGTCCGAAGAGGATGGCTCCATGTTCCCCTTTTTTGATGACAACGTAACGGGGGCCCATCTTCAAAATCTCATGTCCGGCCCGGATCACATTGTCCTGTCCGGTAAAATCCCTTGCCTCGCTGTCATTGAGAATGAGCATGTCCACCTGCTTGATCAATTTGCGCAGATCTTCATTGGCGATTTGAATCCAGAGATCCATCGTGTCGGCGATGATGAAGCGGGGTGATTCAATCTGCGAGAGCACATGACTCTGGAGGGATGGAGCGATATTGGCCAGAAGAACGTAGGGGGTCGAACGGTAGGAAGCGGGAAGCTCGGGCTGGAAAGTCTCGAAAACGTTGAGTTCCACCGACAACGTGCGGCGGTTGTTCATATTCAGCTCATACTCCCCGTGCCAGGCAAATGTTTTCCCCGCCTCGGTTTTCAAGCCCTCGACATCGACATTTTTGGAGCGGAAAAGCTCCACATATTCTTTCGGAAAATCCTCCCCGACGACCCCGACCATTTTCGCGGGGGCAAAAAACCGGCGGCGACAGAGGCGTAGGAGGCCGAGCCACCGAGCAGGTTTTTATGCTCTTCTTTGGGGGTTTTAATATTGTCGAGCGCGACGGAACCAACAACAAGGACGGATGACATAATGACAAGCTTTTAGTGTGAAACAGGATTGGCCGCCAGCAGTTTTTCACGATACCACGCGCAAATTGCGCGAATGTCGGGAGCCTGCAAAATCTCCGAGACGACCACGACACCGACCGCGCCATGGGCGATGACGGTGTCCACATTGTCGCGCTTGATTCCGCCGATGCAGAAGAATGGAAGCGTTGCCTCCTGGCGCACCTGCGCAATTTGCGCGAGGCCGATGGGGATGTAATCGGGTTTTGTCGGTGTGGCAAAGAGAGGGCCGAACCCGATATAATCGGG
>NZ_JASVEJ010000018.1:0-60118 GCF_030285425.1 Geitlerinema calcuttense NRMC-F 0142
GCCCCCCAAAGCGAGGAAAGACGCCCCCCCTAGCGCCACGCGATCCTCGCCAGCGCCCCCAAACGCAATCCCCAAAATGCCCATCCGCCGCGCGCCCCCACTCAACCGGGCAATGGAGCGGCTCGCGATCCCCGACAAAGAGCGGGAATGCGTCCGCTCTCGCCCCCCGGAACGCAAGCCTTTGTCCCCTTTTATGTATGGGACGCGGTTATTGATTTTGGGCGTGGGGATTGGGGCGATCGCCGGAACTTGGCTTTCGGTCTTAGATCCCGCCGGTCGGGATTTGGCGTTGCAGCGTTCTGCCGCTAACTCCGCCCCGGTGGTGCAAACTCAAGCCGCCGAGACGAGTCACAGTTTGGCTCAAAATTCGTGGACCTTAGCGCAATTTGGCGGTACAAACTTGAGCGGCTTCGCGCTGAAATCTGAGTTGAAACCGCTGAAAAATTCCCTAGGCGCGATCGCCCGACAATATGCAAATTTGTCTCCCGGTATTTTCCTGATCGATCTCGATACGGGTGCCTACGTCGATCTCAACGGCACGCAGACTTATGCAGCAGCGAGTACCATTAAACTCCCGATCCTGGTTGCCTTTTTCCAAGATGTGGATGCTGGCAAAATCCGCCTAGAGGAAATGCTGGTCATGAAACCCGAACATATTGCCACGGGTGCTGGCGATTTGCAGTATCAACCGGCGGGAACCCAATACAGCGCCTTAGATGTTGCCACTAAGATGATGACGATCAGCGATAACACGGCGACTAATATGCTGATCGAGCGTTTGGGTGGTGCCGAAGCCCTCAACCAACGCTTCCGCAGTTGGGGATTAAAAATCACCACCTTGAACAATCCGCTCCCGGATATTGAGGGGACAAACCTCACCAGTCCTCAAGAGCTAGCACAAATTATGGCAATTGTCAATCGAGGAGATTGGGTACAAGGGCGATCGCGCGATCGCATTCTCGACATCATGGGACGCACCGAAACCGCTCCGTTACTCAAAAGCGGTCTAGGGCCAGGGGCCAGACTTGCCAATAAAACGGGCACCCTCGGCGTGTTGCTGGCCGATATGGGTTTAGTCGATACCCCGACTGGAAAACATTATGCGATCGCCGTTATGGTTAAACGAGAATTTGGCGACCCCACCGCAGAAGAACTCATTTACCAGGTTTCTCGCGCCGCTTATCAGCACTTTAGCGTTCCCTCTGCCACTCCTCCTACTCCCATCCTCGAACAAGCGCCCCTTCCCTCCCCCAACCGTCCGGAAGGTTTACCCGTAGAACCCGCAGAAGCCACCGCCAATCGACGTTAAACCCATGTTCCGCAAACTTTGGCAATGGATTAAGCAGTGGTGGGGACGACTATTGGGTCGTTCCCCGCAACCTTCCCCTTCAGAGGATGCCTCCACCTCCAGAACCCCCCGCATCTGCACCGACTCGGAATGCGAATCCTTATTTCTGCAACTCCTAGAAGGTGTCAGCCAAGGCTGGGGTCGCGGTAGAATTCAAGGCTACTTCATCGCTAAAAATCTAGAAGAGTCTCAATTTGTCGAATGGTTGCAGCGCTTTGGCGCGCCTCTGCTAGAGAATCCCACCCACCATGTAGAGTTAGCTCAACGCCTGGTGCGCTTTAGCGAAGAAACCACCACAGTCTCCACTATGCAAGCTCTTTCTGCCCTTGCAGGAGACATCGGTCGCCGTATCTTGACCCAAGTTCCTCCCCCTGCACCCCCCTCCCCCGATGACCCCACCTTTTGGGATGAGGTTATTGATGCCCAATTTCATCAATAGCGTGGAGTTGAGGAGGTCAAATAGCGATCGCCAAAGCAGTTAGAACCGCTATGAGTACCCGTGAATAACGTTAATAAAGAGATAGATTCAAGCTAAATCCCTGCAATACATTTTCACCTGATAATTCTGTAGGAAGATTTCGCACTTCCACCTCTTCGCCTGGGCGATAAATTTCTACTTGTTGTTGTTGGGGGTTAATCAACCATCCCAATCGCACCCCGGCATCCATATATTCTCGCATTTTGGAACGCAACGTTTGCAAATCATCTGTTGCTGACCTTAATTCGATGACAAAATCGGGTGCAATCGGAGGGAATTTGCGTCTTTGTTCGGGGGTGAGTGCTGAGTAGCGTTCCCTTTGAATCCAAGCCGCATCGGGGGAACGATCGGCACCATTGGGTAACTTAAATACAGTGGAGGAACTAAAGGTATAACCGAGGTTAGTTTGTCGATTCCAGATGACTAAATCGGCAATCAGGTCAGCTTCTCGACTTCCACTATCGCCTCCTACGGGTGGCATAACAATTAATTCTCCTCTAGTTGTACGTTCAAAGCTTAAATCGCGGTTATTTTGACATAACTGATAAAACTGTTCGTCTGTCAGGTGAACGGTATCTAAATTTAATATCAAAGGACTTGTAACCATACAGCTAGCCTGAATCGTGGTGGGCTACTCTTTTACTTGCCAATATAATTATAATGTGCTAATGAAATGGCAGGAGAGTGAAAAAGAGGAGCGAATTTCTGGATAGGCGATCGCAATTTCAACGCTTGGATAAGTGAAGAAAGCCCTAGTAGAAACCTACCAGGGCTGTTATCGAGAAGGATGAATTCAACGCTCATCCTAAACTTGAGACACTATTGGAGATTTTCCACCTTGGCGATATCCAACAACGTCTTAATCACTGAATCCGGGTTCAAACTAATTGAATCAATCCCCAACTCAACTAAGAACCGGGCAAATTCAGGATAATCGCTGGGTGCTTGGCCGCAAATGCCAATCTTGCGATTCCGGCGTTTGGCTGTTTCAATCACCATCCGCACCATTTGCTTAACCGCTTCATTGCGTTCGTCAAAGATATGGGCCACCAGAGACGAATCGCGGTCTAACCCTAACGTTAGCTGCGTTAAGTCATTAGAACCAATCGAGAAACCATCAAACACATCGCTAAATTGATCCGCCAGAATTACGTTACTGGGAATTTCGCACATAACGTAAACTTCCAGACCATTTTCGCCGCGTTTGAGGCCATTTTGTTCCATCACCTCCAACACCTTGCGGCCTTCTTCTGGCGTGCGACAGAAGGGAATCATCGGAATAACGTTCGTTAATCCCATCTCATCGCGGACCCGTTTCAGCGCCTTGCATTCCAACCCATAGGCGGCCGCATACTTCGGATCGTAATAGCGCGAGGCACCCCGCCAGCCAATCATCGGGTTTTCTTCTTTCGGTTCAAACTGACGACCGCCGAGGAGGTTGGCATATTCATTGCTCTTGAAGTCCGACATCCGCACCACCACCGGGTTTGGATAGAACGCTGCCGCAATCATCCCAATCCCATGCGCCAGTTTATCCACGAAGAAATCAGGTTTGTGGGGATACAAAGCCGTCAGTTCGGCAATTTCTTTCTGAACCGATTTGTCTTCAAGTTGGTCAAAGTGAATCAACGCTAACGGGTGCGCTTTAATGTGGTTGGCAATAATGAACTCAAACCGGGCCAAACCTACACCATCGCACGGCATGGAAGCTAGACCAAAAGCTTCTTCTGGGTTGCCCACGTTCATTAAAATCTTCGTGCGCGTCTGTGGCAAGTTATCGAGTTGGGTTTCTTGCACTTCAAAGGGAACCAAACCTTGATAAACTTTGCCTTCTTCCCCTTCCGAACAGCAAACAGTTACTTCTTGTCCGGTGACGATATCGGTGGTGGCGCTACCGCAACCGACAATAGCAGGAATTCCCATTTCGCGAGCAATAATAGCGGCGTGACAAGTGCGTCCTCCTTGGTTGGTGACAATAGCGCTTGCTTTTTTCATGATGGGTTCCCAGTCGGGGTCTGTCTTGTTGGTGACAAGCACTTCACCCGCTTTGAAGTCATCAATGCGGTGAACGTCGAGGATGACTCGCGCTTTCCCTTGACCAATCATTTCACCGACGGCGCGACCCCGTGCAACGACATCGCCTGTTCCTTGGAGTTTGTAGCTTCTGAGGACGTTAGCAGATTTTTGCGACTGGACGGTTTCAGGACGTGCTTGAACGATGAATAATTCGCCGGTTAGACCATCTTTGGCCCATTCAATGTCCATCGGAGTATATTGGCCGCGAACATTGCTGTAGTGGTCTTCAATGATGCAGGCCCATTTCGCCAGTTGCAGGACTTCATCATCGGTGACGGCAAATTTACCGCGTTCGCTTTCAGTAACGGAGACGTTCTTTGTTAGTTTGGTACCACCCAGGTCATAGACCATTTTAATTTCTTTGCTACCCAGGCGTTTTTCTAAAATCGGGCGGTAGCCTTCTTTGAGGGTGGGTTTAAATACGAAGAATTCGTCGGGGTTGACGGCCCCTTGAACGACGTTTTCTCCAAGGCCGTAAGCGGCGGTAATTAAGGCGGCGTTTTTGAACCCAGTTTCAGTATCGATGGAGAACATGACGCCGGAGGAGGCGAGGTCGGAACGCACCATTTTTTGGACGCCGACGGAGAGTGCAACTTCAAAGTGATCGAATCCTTTGATGGTGCGATAGGAGATGGCGCGGTCTGTAAATAGGGAGGCGAAGCATCGGTGACAGGATTCGAGAACGCCTTTGACGCCGTGAACGTTGAGGTAGGTTTCTTGTTGTCCGGCGAAGCTGGCGTCGGGGAGGTCTTCGGCGGTGGCGCTAGAACGAACGGCTACGTCTGTGTCTTGGCTGTAGTCTTCGCATTGTTGTTGATAGTCGGGGCCAAAGCGGCTGCAAAATTGCGGGTCGTAGCCGTAGCGTTCGCAGAGTTTCTTGTACGCAGAGGCGATCGCACTTTGCAATTCTTCGGGAAATGGCGTGTTGAGAACTAAGGCCCTGGCTTGTTTGCCTCGTTCTCTTAAGTTCAGGACATCTTCTACGTCTAAATCAGAGAATAATTGACGTAGTTTTTCTTCTAAGCCTGCTTTTTTCACAAAGTAGCGATAGGCGTAAGCTGTCGTTGCAAAACCCGTAGGAACACTGACGCCTTGGGGGGTTAGTTGTTGGATCATTTCGCCGAGGGAGGCATTTTTTCCGCCAACTAAAGGAATATCTGCAATTCCAACTTCTTCAAACCAAAGGACAAACGCTTGTTCTTTTGAACCGGATGATTGTTTTTCTTGAGCTGCTTGAATCATGGTTTTTTATCCCTCTCGATCCATCCCTATATTATCAGCCTTATTTGCAGGTTATTCTCTCCTTAAAAATCTGTATTGATCGAGCGATTTTTTCTACTTAAGCGTTGTTTTAATTTAAGTTTATTCAATGGAAAATTGTCACTAAAAAACCTGAATTCAAGCTTTTGTGGTAAAATAAACCCCGAATATTGCTACCTTGTTGGCAAGTGCCTTTTAGATGAAAAAATAGTAAAAAATGCTTTGTTTATCTTTGGGGAGCAGATTATTGAGGTATAATTGACAAATTATGCTTCGTCTTTTTTGAGGTTACAAAAGTTAAGCCAGCTTTCATCAAAATTGGCTAAAACTTTAATATATTAAGAAGCAAAAACTTTTATATTGAAATGTATTAAAGGCTTGTCCTTGTCTAGGAAAGGTGGTAAAAGTGAGCGAACTTTTAGACAACTTGATTTGTCGCCACGCCTTTAATACTCAAGAGCTTGTAGAAACCTATCCGCCAAACCTGTATGACTCTAATAAGCAAGTTGTTTACGATATTGCTTGTCCTCCGGGTTCGGTTCATCGGGGAACGTTATGCTTTTCCCGGTGGCGAGGGATGAAGTTACCCGAAGGTCTTCCGGCTTCTGGTGAAACCGTTTTAGAGGAATATTCCGGCTATTTTGAATACGAACCTTCCCATAACAGTCAAGAGATGGAATGGTATCTCAATTTTGCCGATCTCGATCTATTCTATGCCTATGGCAGTCCCTTATTTGCTCAGGATGAAATGCAAGTGGCCGAACATCCGGCGCTGGCTTCCTTGCGGGAGGCGCTGCTGGCGAATGAGATTAACCTGTTCACGGCAGAAAAAGGGGGGCCTACGCCTGTTTTGGTGCGGGGGGTAGAACGACGATGCGCGATCGCAACTAACCCCGATGCCTCGCAACAGCGACCTTTTGGCTTATATGGGAATCACTTTGCACGCGCAACAACAGAGGCGATCGCGCTAGCCACAAAACCCCTAAATCCGCCTACTGTAACTAATATCCTAGCCATATCAGCGCCTTCATGCCGTTCGGGTTCCTACACGCAAAAGCAAATTGAGCATATTCTTACCACCGCCTTTACTGGCTTCACGGCGGCTCGGTTAGACTCAGAGGATCTTAATATCGCCATCCACACGGGTTTCTGGGGATGCGGCGCTTTTGGCGGAAATCGCGTTTTAATGGCACTCTTGCAGCTACTAGCGGCACATCTGGCGCAAATCAACCGCCTCATCTTCCATACGAGCGATCGCAGTGGCTCCGAAGCCTTTGCAACCGCGCAAAACCTTTTCTACAATGCGATCGCACCTAACTCTACAGTTTCAGAGTTGATAACCCAAATTCACGCAATGGATTTTCAATGGGGAGCGAGCGATGGGAATTAGAGATTGTAGAAACTGGGGATAGTATGGGAATGCGATCGCACTGATGTACTTCCTTTATTACCCTTATCCCTCACTTACCGAGAAGTGACAGTCGAAGCTTCAGGACTACTTGATACGGGTGCAAGCGTCAATGTATTACCTTACAATCTTGGCATTCAATTGGCTGCGGTGTGGGAAGAACAGACAACTGCTGTAACGCTCGCAGGTAACTTAGCAACGGTGGAAGCGCGAGGATTATTAGTTTCTGCGGTAATTGATAACTTTAACCCTGTTCGGTTAGTATTTGCCTGGAGTGCATCCAATGATGCGCCTCTGTTGTTAGGACGAATGAACTTTTTTCTAGAATTTGAGGTTTGTTTCTACCGTTCGCAACTGGCTTTTGAGGTTCGTCCTAAACTGTGAAGTCTAATGGGTATTAGTTTTTAAAAACGGCTAGCCACCCAAAGAGAGGATGGGCTAGCCGTCAAACTGGACTTAGATATCTAAATCGGTAAGATTGAGTTTGGGGCCGTAGGTTTCGATAAACTCGCGACGGGGGGCAACGCGATCGCCCATTAAGATCGTAAAGATACGATCGGCTTCGGCTGCGTCCTCAATTTCCACTTGTTTGAGGGCCCGCGTTTCTGGGTTCATCGTCGTTTCCCAGAGTTGAGTTGGCATCATTTCCCCTAACCCCTTAAACCGCTGGATGGTGTAATTGGCATTATCGGGAAACTCGCGGATGCGTTCTTGCAATTCGCGATCGCTATAACAATAGTAATGACTGCGACCGCGTTCTAACTTGTACAATGGCGGACAAGCAATATAGATAAAGCCTTGATCCACCAAAGACCGCTGATAGCGATAGAAGAACGTTAGCAACAGCGTCCGAATATGCGCCCCATCCACGTCCGCATCAGTCATAATCACAATGCGGTGATAGCGCAGTTGAGAGGAATCAAACTCTTCGCCTTTAATCCCTAACCCCAATGCTGTGATTAAGGCTTGGATTTCATTATTTTTGTAGATTTTGGCATCGTCAGTCTTCTCGATGTTGAGAATCTTACCGCGTAACGGCAGAATTGCTTGAAAACGTCGATCTCTGCCTTGCTTCGCCGAACCGCCAGCCGAGTCCCCTTCTACAATAAAAATCTCTGATTCTGAAGGATCTCGCGAACTACAATCAGCTAGCTTACCCGGTAGCGTTGACGATTCTAACACCGATTTGCGGCGTACCAATTCCCTAGCGCGTCTAGCGGCTTCTGCGGCGTTAAAGGCTTGGATGGCTTTCTCTAGAACCGCATCCGCCACCGCCGGACGAAATTCCAGATACTCAGTCAGCACTTCACCCACCAGGGAATCTACAATACCGCGTACTTCCGTATTCCCTAACTTGGTTTTCGTTTGACCTTCAAATTCTGGATCGGGTACCTTAACAGAAATCACCGCCGTCAAGCCTTCGCGGATATTTTCACCCGCCAGGTTAGGATCGCCATCTTTAAGTTTATTCCGCTTGCGCGCGATCGCATTCATCGTCCGCGTCAAAACAGCCTTCAACCCTTCTAAGTGCGTTCCGCCGTCAATGGTGCGAATATTATTGGCAAACCCCAACACATTATCGTTATAAGCATCGGAACACCATTGCAAGGCCACCTCCACCTGCACGTTATTGCGTTCCCCCTGGATAAAGATAATCTCCTCGTGTAACGCGTCTTTATCCCGGTTCATATAAGAAACGTATTCGCGAATTCCCCCTTCATAGAAATAGATTTCCTCGCGGGGTTCGCTTTGGCGATGATCCGTAAAGGTAATCCTAACGCCAGCATTCAAAAACGCTAACTCGCGCAGGCGACCCGCCACGGTCGCATAATCAAACTCAATCCCAGTCGTGAAAATCTGGATATCTGGCTTAAACTGAATCTGCGTCCCAGTATTGCCTTCTTTGTGGGGTTTATTGGCAATATCGCCAACGGGTTTTCCTTGTTCGTAGCGTTGGGTAAAGACTTTCTTCTCCCGCCAAATGGTCGCTTTCACCCATTCTGATAAAGCATTGACGACAGAAACCCCAACGCCGTGTAAGCCGCCGGAGACTTTATAACCGCCACCGCCAAACTTACCGCCTGCACCCAAAACCGTCATCACCGTTTCTAAGGCAGATTTCCCAGTACGGGGGTGAACGTCTGTGGGAATTCCCCGTCCGTTATCAGTAACAGTGACGGAACCGTCGGCATTGAGATCGATTTCCACATGAGTGCAGTAGCCGGCCAGAGCTTCATCGATCGAGTTATCCACAACCTCGTAAACTAGATGATGGAGTCCTCTTGGCCCGGTTGAGCCAATGTACATCCCTGGTCGCTTGCGAACGTGTTCAATACCTTCCAGAACTTGAATCTGATCGGCGCTGTAGCTACTGGTCATGTATGGGATTCTCCTATTAGGGGCGCTCTTGTGGCCCAAATCTGGTTTTGAGGGAAAAACACTCGAAAATTCTAACACAAATGGGTTGCAGGCGACATTAGGGCAGTTTTAGCTTAATTTTTTCTGGGGGATGCACCTAGGTTAGAATCGAGTTTGAAGAGGGGGGTGTTTGGCTGCCATGTCTCAACAGGGGCTAATTGTAATTTGTGGGGCGACAGCCACGGGGAAGTCTGGGTTAGCATTACAACTGGCACAGCGTCTTGGTAGCGTCATTTTAAGTGCAGATTCGCGCCAGGTGTACCGAGAGTTTAACATTGGGACGGCGAAACCAACAGAGGCGGAGTGCCAGTCCGTTCGCCATGAGTTGATTGATATCTGCGATCCGACGGAAACGCTGACGGTTGCAGATTACCAAGAACAGGCTCAACGGTTGATTGCCAAGTTTCACCAAGACTCCATTTTACCCTTGCTCGTTGGGGGAACAGGACTCTATATTAAGTCGGTTGTGCGGGGGATGAAGATTCCGCGAGTTGCACCCCAGACAGAATTGCGATCGCAACTTGCTTCCCTCGGTCAATCTCAATGTTATGCCATGTTGCAACAAGTAGACCCCCAAGCAACCCAAAAGATTCATGAAAATGACTCTGTAAGAACCTTACGGGCGCTAGAAGTTTTCTATGTCACGGGTTGCCCCATTTCTCAGCAACAAGGTGAAAATCCTCCTCTCTATTCTACCTTACAAATTGGCTTAGATACCGAAGATTTAACCGCCAGAATTGCTCGCCGAACTCAACAAATGATCGCCGACGGATTTGTTGCTGAAGTAGAATATCTTTGTCAGAAATATGGAGTCGATCTCCCTTTACTGAATACGCTAGGCTATCAAGAAATTAAACAATATCTCGCAGGCAAAATTAGCCTAGAGGAAGCCATAGAGTTAACCATTTTACATACGCGCCAATTTGCCAAACGCCAGCGCACTTGGTTTAGAGCCAATCCTCAGATAGAATGGTTTGATGCTGATTGTCCCGATTTAATTGAAAAAGTAGGGCAACGCATCCAAGAATTTCAAGATACCCAGTTGGGTTAAACTGTGGCGAGATGCGATCGCACTTATCCCGATGCGATTTGGTAGACTGACAGTAGCGATCGGGCTAAGTTGACCTATGATTGTTGCGAACAGCCAATCCTTACAACAGAAACCCCTCAGCTTTGACGAGTTTCTTACCCATTATGGAGATGATAACCGCTATGAACTGATTGATGGCGAGGTATTCGACTTGGAACCAACAGGTTTGCATGAAGAGATTGTAGCTTTCATGACTGCAAAAATCTGCGTCCAAATCGATAGAATTGGCTTATCTTGGTTTGTCCTTCAGCGAGGACTATTACGCCCTTCTAATACGGGTATGACCGCATTTAGACCTGATGTTGCAGTCATCGATCGAAATGAACCGATCCAAGAACCCCTATGGTCTGACCAATCAATCCTAACACTAGGCAGTTCGATTAAATTTGTAGCAGAAGTTGTGAGTAGCAACTGGCAAAATGATTATGCCCGTAAGGTCGAAGATTATGCGGTTTTAGAGATTCCTGAATATTGGATTGCAGACTACGCAGGATTGGGCGGTACTCGACACATTGGCAAGCCGAAACAACCCACCCTCTCTATCTGTACGCTTGCCAATGGAGAGTATGAAATTCAGCAGTTTCGGGGAAATCAAACTCTCGTCTCTTTAACCTTTCCAGACTTAAAACTGACGGCTGAACAGGTGTTGAGGGCAGGTCGATAAAATCATTAACTACCCTCAATAGAGGTTGACAGATAACTTTAGAGCGAATCAGGATTAATCCCTAATTCGCGTAACTTCTCGGCTAGCTTTTGGGCGCGTTGTTCAGCATTATTCGCCCGTTCATCGCCCGTCAGCAACAGCGTTCCATCCCGCTGACACCAGCGCAACCAGCTATCTTGTCTTCCTTCAAATTCACCTTGCCAGAGGGTTACACCTAAACCCACTTGTTCTAGCCATTCTGGGGAGATTTCTGCATACCTCATTCCCCGCAATTCGTAGGCTTGTAAAACTCGGTCGCCGATCTGTTGATTGGGGTCATAAACGATATAGTAACTCACTCTAACGCGTTCGTAGATGTTGAGCTTTTTATCCAGTTCGTTCCCTTCGCGGTTAGAGACAATTTCAATCGCGACATCGGGGGGTTTACCCAAGCGCCAAACCATATAGGCGCGATTTTTCTTTTCCCACCAGTTTTCGGGGACGGTGACGTTTAAACTTAACAAAACATCTGGGACAATTGCCGGGTTGTCATCAATATTAAATACGCCGACATTAGCAGCCGCTAAAAAGGTTTGTTCTCGCCAAGAACTGTAGAGGGCGCTAACAAGCAGGCGTTGTTGTTTTTCTGAGGCGAAATTATCCACAGGTGTATCGTCTTCAGTAATCAGATGATCGACTCTGGGCGGTTCAAAGAAATCTTGGCATTCAATTAAACTGGGTTGGTGTCCCATTGGCTTGACCCTCCAATAATGGGGTTCACAAACATTATGGCGCAGAAGTATCTCGCTCTTGGGTCGCGCGATCGCACTTAGCATAGAGATTGTGAAATTTAACTTTCCTCTGGGTGGTGTTGGGTCGCGCTAGGCTTGACCCAACCTACTCACTTTCCCCATGTATAGGGTGGCGATCGCACTTAGCATAGAGATTGTGAAATTTAACCTGCTGGGTGGTGTTGGGTCGCGCTAGGCTTGACCCAACCTCACTCGCTTTCCCCCATCCTCCCATCCCCCCATCCTCCTAGGTATAGAGGTGTGCTACATACTCCCCATAACCGTTATAGGGAAGCGTTGGAACCCGTTTCCAGGAGAGAGAATCTTCTGAACTAATGATTTTTTCCCTGGCTTGCGACCAACGGGGATGGGGTTTATCGGGGTTGACATTGGCTTCAAAGTCGTACTCGCTTTTGACCACCGTATTCCAGAAAGTGGCCGGTTGAGTGTCTACAAACTCAATTTTGACCACAGATTTCGCCCCTTTATAGCCATATTTCCAAGGAATCACTTCCCGGATGGGGGCCCCATGTTGTTTGGGGAGAGTGTGGCCGTAAATTCCGGTGGCGAAAAAGGCGAGATCGTTCGCCATCTCATCGATTCGCAGGCTTTCAGTATAAGGCCAAGGCAAGTGCGGTGGGGCGAGCCAACCCGGCCCAGAGGTGACATCTTTATCAAACCAGGAGGTAAAGCGGACGAATTTGGCTTGGGAGGTGGGTTCAACATCTGCCATCAATAGGCGCATGGGAAATCCAACCCAGGGAACTACCATAGACCAAGCTTCAACGCAACGGAAGCGATAGACGCGTTCTTCAATGGGAAATTTGCGGTTAATCTCATCGAGATCGTAGGTATGGGGATTTTTCACCAAACCGGAGACTTCTACCTTCCAATCTTCTAAGGGTAAGGCTTGGGCAACTCTCCAAATTTCTTTACCGCGACCAAATTCGTAGAAGTTATTATACTTAGCGGCGACATCCTCCGGGGTTAGGGGACGGTCTACTTGAGCAAAGCGGGGATTGCGAACCAAGTTAGAATATTCCTGAAGATAATCGTAGGAAATTTCGGAGTCTCGATCGGACTGACAGCCTGCTAGGGGGAGAATTGATGCACTTAACCCCGCCCCTAATAAGCCTTTCATAAAGCGACGACGGTTGAGAAAAACAGATTCTGGGGTAATTTCTCGGTCTAGAATTTCCCAAGACTTAGGTACGCGGATTAAAGTCATAGCAATTGTAATTGAAACAACGCGAGGGGGTTTATTGGTGCGAAATGCTAGGGCGGTTTTGGTATTGAGTCTGGCTCAATCCCCGATAATATTGTGCCAAAATCCTTGTAATTGACGATGGTGCGAGTTGATATGTTGGGAAAAACGTTACGGGGGCGCTACAACATCATCAAGCAGTTAGGATGCGGTGGGTTTGGTACGACCTTTATTGCAGAGGACTTGGATTTACCGGGAAATCCCTGGTGTGTGGTGAAGCAACTGCAAGCGCAAGGGGTCGATCCGATGCTGTTCCAAACGGCCCGACGTTTATTTGAAACCGAGGCGCAGGTTCTCTATCGTCTGGGGAAACACGATCGCATTCCTCAATTATTTGCTCATTTCGAGGAGCATCAAGAGTTTTACTTGGTGCAGGAGTATATTGAGGGCGAGGATTTGGCGCAACAGTTTGCTTCAGGGGTGTGGGATGAGGTGCAGGTGTTGCAGCTATTGGAGGATTTGTTAGAGATTCTCGCGTTCGTTCACCAACAAAATGTGGTTCACCGGGATATTAAACCCTCGAATATTATTCGCCGCCAAGCTGATGGGCGGTTTGTGTTGATTGATTTTGGGGCGGTGAAGCAGTTAAGCGCGTTAGGGGCGACGACGACGGGACAAACGCGCAGTACGCTATCGATTGGTTCGCCGGGATATATGCCGAACGAGCAACAGGGGGGCAAACCGCGTTACAGTAGCGATATTTATGCGTTGGGGATGACGGCGATTGAGGCGCTAACGGGGATTTGTCCCAATCAATTACCGGACGATCCTCATACGGGGGAGGTGAGTTGGCGATCGCGCGCTCAAGTCCGACCTCAGTTTGCTGCTATTCTCAATCAGATGGTGCGATCGCACTACAAAGATCGCTACACCACGGTTGAGGAGGTTTTGCAGGATTTACACCGCCTGCAACTGGTTCCGGCGACGAAGTTAACCCAACCGATGACGCCTCCCCCTTCCCCGCCGAGTGCTGCCAGCCGTTGGGGACAGGTGGCGTTAATTTTCTGTACGATTGGGGTAACGTTGGGCGTTTCCCAATTATTCGCCTCGGATCGACCGTTACGAGAGGTGCGCGTTGTACCCACCGTTCCGCCGGAAATTGCCTCAATGCCTATTCCCACGATGTCTCCAGGTCCGATGATGGCGGCGAAACCCACTTCCCCGACGAATCGGACGACGGATTTGTTGATTCAGGGGAATGTGTTGATGGAGTTACAGCGCTATGATGAGGCGATCGCAGCTTTCGATCAAGCGGTGAAACTCAAGCCAGACTATCCGGAGGCGTGGGTAGACTTGGGAAACGCGCTGATGCAGGTGAACCGCTATCCCGATGCGCTGAATGCCTATGATGAGGCGCTGAAGTTGCAATTGGACGATCCGCAAACTTGGTACTATCGGGCGGTGGTTCTCAATGCGTTGCAACGCTACGAGGAGGCGCTAGTCGCCCTGACAAAAGCCCGTCAAGCGGGGTATGAGGAGACGGTGGAGGGGTTGGAAGTTCGAGGTGTCGCCCTAACCGCGTTGCAACGCTACGAGGAGGCGCTGCTGGTGTATGTGGAGGCGATGAAGTTTACGCCGCGTTCGGCGCAGTTGTGGTACAAACAAGGGTATTTGCTCAATCAGTTGGGGCGTCATGAGGAGGCGCTATCGGCGTTGAATCAAGCGCTGGAGTTGCAAAGCGATCGCGTTGAGGCGTTGATTGAACGGGGAAAGACGTTAAGCGAACTCCAACGCTATGAGGAGGCGCTGGCGACGATTGATAAGGCGCTACCGCTGGCGACGGATTCGGCGACGGGTTGGGGAGAGAGGGGCGATCTTTTGTTAAAGTTGGGACGCTACGATGAGGCGATCGCAGCCCTGAATAAGGCGGTCCAATTGCAAGCTGATTATGGGAAGGCGTGGTTTTCTCAAGGATTGGCGTTGGAGAAGTTACAGCGCCATGAGGAGGCGCTGAAGGCGTTCGATCAAGCGGTAAAGTTACAGCCAGAGGATTCTCAGGCTTGGTATCGCCGGGGGGTGACGTTGGAAAGGTTGCAAAAGGTTGAAGAGGCGATCGCATCTTACGATAAGGCGATTCAAATTTGGCCGGCTAATGCTGAGGCGATTGAAAGCCGTAAATATCTCTTGCAGAGTTTAGGACGAAATGAGTAATGGACGAGCAACGTTTTATTTCCCAACTGGAGAGTTTTTATCGCACCCCTGATGTTGAGAAGTTTCAGCAGGTGGGCGATCGCGCTTATGCTCGAATTGGACAACTTTTAAATGGGGCGGTTGGCTGTCTGGAGGCGGATGAAATTTTCTGTGAGGTGGGTCAGGGTTCGCCTAAACTGCTAGGAGAGGCTTTGCGCGATCGCCCGGACTGTTTTACCTACAGCGTTCATGATTTTTCGACGATTCCTGATAGCGAGTCGGAGTTAACTCGTTTTTTAGAGTTTTTAGCGAATTTAAACTTAGAGGAACAGGTTTATGTTTGCGACCAAAGTTTTATTGATTTTGCTCTAGAGTTAAGAGAGGTAGAATCGGAAGGTCGGATTGGGGTTCTTTGTCTTAGCGGCGTTAATGATTATCGCTCTTTGTTGATGGGTTTGTTGTTGATTCGCCAGTTTTTAGCAGAACGGGCGCTGATTGTGCTTTTGGATGTTGATTCGGAAGTGGGACAGCAAGCTTGCTGGGATTTTATGGCAACTTGTCCGGAAGGTCAAGTGCTGCTAGAAAATCTGGGATTAAATCATAATTTATTGATGATTAGTTGGAATCAACAGTGCGAAGAATCGCTAAAACTGTTTGATTTACAAGATAAGCAAAACGAACAAGTTATTCGAGATTTAAAGAATTTTACACAAATTTATCAGCAGCTTGAGCAAATCTATCAGCAGGCGTTGATGCTGCATCAACAAGGACAGTTTGAGGCTGCGGAGGAGCGATATAAGGAACTATTGATCTGGCGTCCTAATGATGCCATCATTTGGTCTAATTTGGGATTTCTTTACTACCAAATTGGAGATTATCGAGAGGCGTTGTTGACTTTTTGGAAGGGACTGCAAATTGATGAGTTAAATGGAGTTTCTTATTATTATCTGGGATTAATTTATGAACACTTCAAGCAATTCGATCAAGCCATTGCTGCTTTTCAAAAATCGATTGAATTAACGCCCGATCTTAGTTTGGCATTTGTGGGATTAGCCCAACGATATTTGAGAGAAGGGAAAACTCAAGAAGCTTTAAGCGTTTATGAAGACGGCATTGAGAAGAATTCGGATGATGCTAAACTTTATCATCATTTTGGGCATTTTTGGCTAGAATTAGACCAAATTAACTCTGCTATTCAAGCTTACGAGACGGCTTTAAGTTTAGAACTAAACTCTGCGGAAATTCGGGAGAGTTTGGAACTGGCTATAGCCCTGAATAATCAATCGCCGGATGCCTATTTAACCCTAGCAAGACGATATTATCAGCAACAGCGATACTCCAGCGCGATCGCCCCTTATCAACATTACCTGAGTCTGGCAGAAGGTAGCCCGGAAATTTACTACGAACTCAGCGAAAGTTTTGCGTACGCGCACCAGGGAGAAAGTGCGATCGCTCTTTTAAAAACTGCTGCTCAAAAATTCCCTAAAGATGCCCAAATTCAATTCTCTTTAATCCTTAAACTGCTACGAAATGGAGAAATTCCCCAAGCAATTATTATAGCAGAAAATGCTTCAACCCATTTACCTGAAGACTACACCTTTAAACAACTTAAATATCTCATCATTCCACCCTTTTATAATACTCCCGAAGAGATTGACCTTTATCGCCAGCGCTTTCTCACGGGGTTAGATCGTTTAATTGCCGAAACGCGCTTAGAAACCCATCAACAACAACAAAGCGCCTTAGAAGCTACCCAACGCTTTACTAACTTTTATCTTGGCTATCAAGCTTATAACATTATCGAACCTCAAAAGCGCTACGGACAATTACTGCATCGCATTTTAGCTGCCAACTTTCCCCAATGGACAGTTCCCCTAGAAATGCCTGTCGTCGGGGATAAAATTCGCATTGGTTATGTTTCCCATTACCTGCACGCCTATAGCGGTACCTTGTGGTTAACGGGGTGGTTAAAATACTGCGATCGCGCCGAGTTTTCCATCCATTGTTACTATACCGGAAATGCCCCCGACTCCATTACCCAAGAATTCCGGAGCTATAGCGATAAATTCTATCACTTTCCCCATAACCTCAGCGCCACTTGCCAGCAAATTCGTAACGACAACCTGCATATTCTCGTCTTTCCAGAAGTAGGAATGGACCCGCAAACCATGCAAATTGCTGCGCTACGTTTAGCCCCCATTCAATGCGTCGCGTGGGGACATCCCGTTACCACCGGACTTCCCACCATTGACTACTTCCTATCAAGTCAATTAATGGAACCCGAAAATGCTCAAGACCACTATAGCGAAACCTTAATTCAACTCCCCAATATTGGCGTATCCTATCCCAAACCCCAGGATATTCCCGCCTTAACCAAAACGCGATCGCACTTCGATTTGCCTGAAGACGCCGTTTTGTATTTCTGCTGCCAAGCCCCTTATAAATACTTACCGCAATACGACCGCATTTTCCCGCAAATTGCCCTCAAAGTTCCCCAGGCAAAATTCCTCTTTTTGCGCGGAACCCAACTCAAACCCAGGTTAGCCAAAGCCTTTGCTGAGTTTGGCTTAAATAGCGAAGACTACTGCTTGCATCGCCAGATCCCCGATCGCAGCGATTACTTAATGTTAAATCTGCTGTGCGACATTTTTCTCGATACTTTAACTTGGTCGGGTGGGAACACTAGCTTAGAAGCGATCGCCTGCAATTTACCCATTGTCACCTGTCCGGGGGAATTCATGCGCGGTCGTCATGCCGATAGCTTCTTAAAGATGATTGACATTACCGATACGATTGCTCAAAATGAGGCAGAATACATAGAAATTGCAGTCCGCCTAGGACTCGATCCCCAGTGGCGGCAAGACCTAAGAGAACACCTGAAACAAAACCACGATCTCCTGTTTGAAGATCGCGCCTGTGTCACCGCTTTAGAATCGTTCTTTCAACAAGCGGTACAGCAAAAAACCGCTTCAAACTAGCACCCCCTTCGCCTCAGCGCGATCGCCCAAACTTAACCCGTATAATCAACCTTACTTATCCCCGTTTTCAGGTTGGATGTTCTCTAGCTATGTTGACTCAGCCCAAACCGCAAAACCTCAATTGGAAAGCCATCATCAAAGAATTTGAACGTCACGTCGGTACCAAAGGCGTCGTTCAGCGTAAAGAAGAATTACTAACCTACGAATGCGATGGGTTAACCAGCTATCGCCAACGTCCAAAACTGGTGGTTTTACCGCGAACCACCGCCGAAGTTTCCGAAGTCGTCAAAATTTGCGATCGCTATTCCTTACCCTGGGTAGCCAGAGGCGCAGGAACCGGACTTTCCGGCGGCGCACTCCCCACCGAAGATTGCGTTTTAATCGTCACCGCCTTAATGCGGAAAATCCTCAAAATTGACCTCGAAAATCAGCAAGTCGTCGTTCAAAGCGCCGTCATCAACAACTGGGTAACGCAAGCCGTCAGCGGGGCTGGATTCTATTATGCCCCCGATCCGTCCAGTCAAATTATCTGCTCCATTGGCGGCAACGTCGCCGAAAACTCCGGCGGCGTTCACTGTCTCAAATATGGCGTCACCACCAACCATGTTTTAGGCTTAAAACTGGTTCTCCCCGATGGTGCCATTGTCGATGTCGGCGGCGAAGTTCCCGAAACCCCCGGTTATGACCTCACCGGCTTATTTGTCGGTTCCGAAGGCACCCTGGGAATTGCCACCGAAATCGCCCTGAGAATCCTCAAAACCCCCGAAGCCATTCAAGTCCTCTTGGCCGATTTTACCAGCGTAGAAGCCGCAGGAGCCACCGTTTCTGACATCATTGGCGCGGGTATCGTCCCGGCGGGAATGGAAATGATGGATAACTTCAGCATCAACGCCGTAGAAGATGTTGTCGCAACCCAGTGCTATCCCCGCGACGCCACCGCTATTCTCTTGGTGGAAATTGATGGTCTAGCCGTTGAAGTGGCCAAAAACGCCGAACGGATCGCCACCCTCTGCCGCCAAAACGGGGCGCGTAATATTACCATTGCCACAGAACCCGCCGAACGCCTCAGACTTTGGAAAGGTCGTAAAGCCGCCTTTGCAGCAATGGGCAAACTCAGCCCAGACTACTACGTTCAAGATGGCGTCATTCCCCGCACGCAACTCCCCTACGTCCTCCAAGAGATTGAAAAACTCAGCCAAAAATATGGCTATGCGGTGGCGAATGTGTTCCACGCCGGAGACGGCAACTTGCACCCCCTGATTTTATATAACAACTCGGTTCCCGGTGCCTTAGAAACCGTGGAAACCTTGGGGGGCGAAATTCTTAAACTCTGCGTTCGAGTGGGCGGTAGTATTTCGGGAGAACATGGCATTGGGGCGGATAAGCGCTGTTATATGAGCGAAATGTTCTCTGAAACGGACTTAGAAACCATGCAATGGGTCAGAAAAGCCTTCGATCCGCAAGGTTTGGCGAACCCTGGCAAAATCTTTCCCTCACCGCGAACCTGTGGCGAAGCCGCCAGTCCCAAAACCCTAGAACGCTATCCCGGCGTTGACCAATTCTAGGGGATGAAACCTTCAATTTTCTTCTCCCGTGCCGCCATGTTCAAGCCACAGCAATTGTTTCCTCTTTGGCAGCGTTTTTTGCAACAAGGATGGCGTCCGCGTCATCTGGTGGTGCTACTCACCATTAGCAGTACCACGCTTGCAATTTCGACAGGGGCCTATATTAGCTATCGGGTCGTTCGGGGTTTAATTTTAGATAATCTCAAACAGAATGCTCTGTTAAAGGTGCAGCGCGAACGGGATAATATCGATCGCTGGTTGGCGGTTCGTAAGGCAGAAGTGACGGCCCTCAGTTACAATCCGTTAGTGCGATCGCTCGATTGGGATTTAGCAGAACCCTTCTTATTATCGGAAGCACAACGCCTTTCAGAATTTTTCGTCTTGGCAATGGTGGACGGTAATGGGTTTGTGAGTACCACCAACGGCAGCCGTAATGAAACCAATGTAATCGCCCGCAAGCATTTCCAACGGGCAATGGCAGGGGAAATCTATGTTTCTGACCCCCTGATGGGTAAGGCTTCTAATGTTGCTCAGGTGATTGTTGCGGCCCCTATTTATCCCCTTAATGAGACGAATGGGCGTCCCATTGGCGAGATGTTTGGCGGGTTGCAGGTCAACCGGATCGTACAAGCCGCGCAAAGCTTGGAATATGGCGAGGGGAGTTACGCTTTTGCCCTCAATTCGGAAGGTCGCCCCATTGTCCATCCCGATCCAACGCGGATGGGGACTTTAGAAAAACCCGCCCCTAGTTTTCTGGAAGCGAGAGATTCAACCCTGCGCCAAGTTGCAGTGCAGATGGTCAACCGCCAAACCAATCTTGAATTGGTGAAGCTAGAAGGTAAGTGGGTTTATGTGGCTTATTTGCCCATGCATGAGGCGAACTGGTCGATGGCTTTGGTCATCCCGCGCGGTAATTTGGAACGGGGACTGCACGCTTTAAATATTCTGGCGAGTGGGGTGGGGGTATTTTTGGCGATCGCGATTTTCGCGGTTTTTCGTCAACTGCTGTTTGCTGAAAACCTGCGGGCTAGAGTTGCCCAAGAAGCACTTCTCAATCGCTTGATTCAACGGATTCGCGCCTCTTTGGATCTCGATGAAATTTTGCAGGTGACGGTCGAAGAAATTGGTCGCTTGTTGGATTTGCAGCGGGTGGTTTTTGCCCTTGTGGATGCCCCTTCGCAAACCCTGGCAATCCGTCGCGAATATACTCAAGGAGTACCGTCGGCCGTTGGTCAATTTTATTTCAATGCCCATTTGGCACAACAGCTACAACACCAAGAAACGGTTTACCTGAAAGGGGTTGAGGAAACGCCATTCGATTTAGAATTGTTGGCTGAGTCTTATTTGGCTTTGCCCATTGTTGCCCCTACGGAGTTGCAAGGCGGTTTTTTGATTGGGATTTGCGGCAAACCCTGGCAACCTCTGGCCGCAGAACGAGAACTGCTTCAGGTGTTGGCGGATCAGTTGGCGATCGCGATTAATCAAGCCCATCTTTACAGCCAAACTCGCGAACAGGTACAACTCCTCAATGAAACTCTAGAAGATTTGAAAACCACTCAATCCCAACTCGTCCAAAGCGAGAAAATGTCGAGTGTGGGGCAAATGGTGGCGGGAGTGGCCCACGAAATTAATAATCCGGTTAATTTTATCTATGGGAATTTGCCCCACGCTAGCCAGCACGTTGACGATTTACTGCATTTGATCGATCTGTATAAAGCGGCGTTGGTTTCTCCTACGGCGGAAATTGAGGCGTTTGAAGAGGAGATTGAACTGGAGTTTGTCACCCAAGATTTGGTGCAAATCCTCACCTCGATGCGAATGGGGGCCGAACGCATTCGACAAATTGTCCTCTCGCTTCGCAATTTCTCTCGCTTGGATGAAGGGGAGAAAAAACCCGTCGATCTCCATGAAGGGATTGATAATACGCTGTTGTTATTGCAACATCGCCTGAAAAATCGCATTCAGGTGATTAAGGATTATGGATCGCTACCGCTTGTGGATTGCTTTCCGGGGCAAGTGAATCAGGTGTTTATGAATCTGCTCAGTAATGCGGTGGATGCTCTAGAAGAGAGTTATACCGAGTTAGAGATGGAGAATGGAACAGGCCCAAATTCTTTAGAAAATCCCGCAATTTGGATTCGGACTCAGCAGGTTGACGAACGCCATGTCACGATCGCGATCGCCGATAATGGTCCTGGAATTCCCCTAGCCATTCAAAATAAGATTTTCGATCCCTTCTTCACCACTAAACCCGTCGGAAAAGGAACGGGTTTGGGACTCGCCATTAGCTACCAACTCCTCGTGGAAGGACATGGAGGCAAAATCCAAATTCTCACCCCAGAGACGGGCGGAACTGAATTTTTATTGACGCTTCCGATTAATTCGGGTCAACTCGTGGCGTCTAGCAAGTCTGTTTAATTTCACAAGATAAACACAAGATTAAGAAATATGTAGACTTTGTTAGATCTCCACCAATTCTCAATATTGGCGTTTAAAATCTTGAAAATCATTAATTTAAAAAATTCGCCGAACCAACATTTTTAAGAGGTTGTTATGGCAGCAACATCATTCGTTAAAAATGGAATTGTCTTTTTAATTGATGCTTTGACAATTCCTTTAACACCCTTCGTTGCACTTTTTAGCAAAATTCAATCTCGGATCGGTCCTAAACGTCTCCCAATTAGCTATAAAATTTGGGACTTCTTTGGTGTAATGCCCCTCAGCTATCACTACTACCAACCCGTCTTTAACGCTTCAGAACTGAGCGAAAAAACCTGGACAGAAGAAGACCCCCTTTATGGAATTGACTTAAACACAGAACAACAACTCACCCTTCTAGGTAAGCTCCAATACAATGATGAATTGACTCAATTTCCGATTCAAAAAAAGAGTGAAAATTCTCTAGATTTTTACTATGACAATTGGATGTTTTGCTCTGGCGATGCTGAAATTCTCTACAGCCTCATTCGTCATTACAAACCGAAACGTTTAATTGAAATTGGATCGGGATTTTCGACGCGCATTGCCAAACAAGCCATTGTCCGCAATCAACAGGAGGGATATCGCACCGAGCATACTTGTGTAGAACCCTATGAAGCGCCTTGGTTAGAAAAGTTAGGCGTCGATCGAGTGATTCGCGAACGGGTAGAAACCTTACCCATTGATTTTTTTGAAACCCTAGAAGCCAATGATATTTTATTCATTGATTCTTCCCATGTTTTGCGGACGCGAGGCGATGTTTTTTACGAATATTTGCAAATTCTTCCCAAACTCAAAAGCGGTGTAATTGTTCATATTCACGATATTTTTATCCCCTTTGAATATCCCAAAAGCTGGCTGACTCAGGAACGCTGGTTTTGGACAGAACAATATTTGCTACAAGCTTTTCTCGTTCATAACTCCGCCTTTGAAGTGCTATTAGGACTCAATTATCTGGCTCATCATCATCGAGATGCACTGAATCGTTGTTGTCCTGTCTTTGAACAACAAAAAGATCGAGTGGCTAGTTCTTTTTGGATTCGCCGTAAATAAACTCAATCAGTCCCAGAAACTGGGTTTCTCAGCGAAAAATATAGCGTTTTTTTGATTGGATGAGATCCGGCACGATCTAAATCCCCCTTAGTCAGGGGGACTTTGGAAGAAAGTGATACTTCACGAACCTGAAAAATGCTGTAAGGGTTTCAACTTGAGCGATTTGCAAGAAACCCGGTTTCTCAGGTCTTACGAGAATGGTGCAAGATATGAGTTAACTGACAATGGATTTAAGTAGATGTGCGGATAGGAATTTGAATCTTAAACTCCGTACCTTTTCCGAATTCTGAACGACAAGTTAGGGAACCTTGATGTTTATCAACAATGATTTGATGGCTGATATAGAGTCCTAACCCAGTTCCCTTTCCGACGGGTTTTGTGGTGAAAAAGGGATCGAAAAGACGAGTTTGAAGCGTTGGGGAAATGCCTTTACCATTATCCCTAATTTGAATTGTCGCTAGCTTTCCGCCTTGGGGATCTTTGGCTTTTTGGGTTGTCGTGCGGATCGAGAGAGTGGGCATTCTTTTGGCTTCGCTTCCCGAACGACTCATCCAGTATTCCTCCAAGGCATCAATTGCATTAGAGAGGATATTCATAAACACCTGGTTGATTTGTCCGGGGTGACATTCAACTAGGGGTAAATTAGCAAACTCCTTAATGACTTGAATAGCGGGGCGCTCGATTTGCTCATTTTGCGCTTTGAGGCGATGCTGTAAAATCATCAGGGTGCTTTCAATCCCTTGATGGAGATTAACCGCTTTGAGGTGAGCCTCATCAAGGCGCGAGAAGTTGCGTAGAGAAGCAACAATTTCTGTGATGCGAGTTGCCCCTTCCTGCATGGATTGTAGCAACTGAGGAAAGTCGCTGCTCAAGAATTCAAGATCGTAGCTTTCGATCGCCTGTAGCAGCGTGGCGGGAGGATGGGGGTAGTGCTGCTGGTAGAGTTCAATTACTTTGAGCAGATCGCACGCATAGTTCATCGCCGGGGTAATGTTGCCAGAGATGAAACTTACGGGGTTATTAATTTCATGAGCCACCCCAGCGACTAACTGACCCAAAGAGGCCATTTTCTCGGTTTGGACGAGTTGTGCTTGGGTACTGGTGAGTTTGTGAATGGTTTTTTTCAGTTGTTGAGCTTTTTCGCGTAGCTCCTCTTCTGCCTGTTTGCGATCGCTAATATCGCGAGCGACGGCATAAATTAACCCCTCTTCGGCAAAGGGGGCAGCAACCCAAGATAACCAGCGATAGGAGCCATCTTGAGAGCGATAGCGATTTTCAAATTTAAGGATTTTCACCCCTTGGGTGAGGTTTTGCAAGGCTTGTAAGGTATCTTGGCGATCCTCTGGGTGAACCAACTCGATAAATTGCAAGCTGAGAAGTTCGGTTTCGCTGTACCCCAAAGTTGCAGTCCAGCTTGGGTTTAAGCGTTTAAAGTATCCCTCAAAGCTAGCAATGCACAATAAATCGAGGGATAGGGTAAAAAAGCGATCGCGCTCGTGTTCTGCAAGTTTTTGTTCGGTAATCTCGGTGAGGAGACCATTCCAGATAATATCCCCATTGGCTTGTAAATCGGGGTTGGATGCCCCTTTGAGCCATCTTAAATCACCTGTTGGAGAGAGGGTTCGCCACTCATAGCGCCAGGGTTGCAGCGTTTGGGCGCTGATGGCTATTGACTGTTCCAGCATGGGCAAATCATCGGGATGAACCGTTTGAAACAGAAATTCGGCATTTTGTTTGACTATCTCTGGCTCAACGCCGTATAGCTCTCGACATCCCTCCGAGACGTAGATAAATGACCGACTGCCTCGAGTCAGGCAAAATTGATAAATCATGCCCGGAACGTTAGCCGCAAGTTGAGCAAAGCGCTTTTCGCTGTTGATTAACGCCCGTTCTTGGTGCTTATACTGCGTGAGATCGCGAATCACCCCCACTAAAATTTTCTGTCCGTCGGGCATTTCAAAGACCGATTTTTTGGTAGAAATGACCTGAACCTTGCCTTGGCTATGGGTTAACTCTTCTTCGTTTTCATTGGGTTTGCCGGTTTGCATCGCTAGCTCATCTTTTTCCCAAAACACGGCTGCCTGTTCTGGGGGGAAAAAGTCGTAGTCTGAGCGACCGATAATTTCGGAGAAGGATCTCCCCAGCAACTGACAAAAGGCTTGATTGACGAATAGGAAGCGATGGCATTCATCCTTGATAAAAACGGGATCGGCCAGGACATTTAATGAGGAAACGAGCATTTCTTGCTGTTGGTCTGGAGGTTTAGCCGCTTGCTCTCGAAGCTGACGAAATCTCAGGGCATAGCGTAGAGTCCGTTGGAGGGTTGAACGGTCGAGTTCGGCCCTCAGCAGATAATCTACGGCTCCCCAATCTAGAGCTTGAGTGGCAAGATCGGGATTGTCAGATTCGAGGATGGCGATCGCGGGAATCCCTTGACGCTCGAAAGGCGCGATTAGATCGTCTGATGGCGTTTCGAGGAAAGCTGAACTGATGAAAATTAAGTCAAAATCTTGTTGGTCTAGCTGTTCAAGGGCAACAGACCAACTGGGAGTCAGGTGGAATACCACAGCAGGGTTGAGATTAGCAAAGCCGGGGGCTTGAGCTAAGTTTTTTTCAACCCAAAGTGCATTCAGGGGCTTGGGTAACAAATTGGCAGCGATTTCACTCATCGGTTTGGGCTAGTGGCAATGTGAAAAAGAAATGGCTTCCGCGTCCGACTGTACTGGCAACCCAAATTTCTCCCCCATGTCTGTGAATAATACTTTTACAAATGGCTAGCCCTAGACCGCTTCCGTCTTTTTGATGAGAATCAGCCAGATCGACTTGTTCAAATGGCTCAAAGATAGTGCTGAGTTTTTCTACCGGAATGCCTCGCCCGCGATCGCTAATACAAAACAACATGAAGGGCAAGGAGGCGCTGAGTAAGGAACAGGAGCAAAATGGAGCCAAATCGCAGGCGACCCGGTCGTCGCGCTCGCGCTGGGCAAAATGGCTCTCAACCCGCTGAACGCGAATGGTGATGGTCGTTTGGGGCGGAGAAAACTTGATGGCATTACCGAGTAAGTTGGTCAGGGCTTGAATAATGCGATCGCCATCGACCCAAATTTCCTCTGGCACCGCCGAGACTTCAATCCCAACTTGAGTTTTGCTAAAGAGCGATCGCACGCTTTCAACGGCGCGTGCAATTAACTGCGTGACGCGGTGCGGATTCTTGATGAGGTGAATCTGACCCGATTTCAACCGTTCTAAATCGAGAATATCGTTAACCAAACGCGTCAAACGTTGCGCTTCCGCAACCGCAATATTAAGCAACTCCTGCCCGTCTGGGTTGAGGGTACCCAGTTGTCCAGTGGCCAGCAAACCGAGAGAACCCCGAATAGAACTTAAAGGCGTTCGCAACTCATGACTGACTACTGAAATCATTTGATCCTTGATGCGTTCTACGGTTCGCCGTTCGGTGATGTTTTCGTACATCCCCAATTTATAGAGCGTTCCTTGAATCGGGTCTTGGAGCAAGCCTGCGGTTAGGCTAACCCAAATTGTTTCTCCATTTTGTTTAATGAGGCGCTTTTCTAACCTGTAACTTGAAAGTTCTTGAGCCAATAACTGCTCTGTGCGGTGGCAATCTTGCAACCAATCTTCAGGGGCAACAATATCTTGGAGCGATCGCCCTTGCAAGTCTGACTCTCTACACTCCAGCATTTGGCACAATGATTGGTTTGCTTGCACGATTTGACCCTGGGGCGTGCTGAGAACCATCCCGGTAGGCGCATCGGCAAAAATTGTCCGAAACCGAGTTTCGCTATGACGCAAGGCGGTTTCTACTTGCTTGCGGTCTGTAACATCAAGTCCTACGCTGGTCAGCATCCAGCAATGGGCTGTGGCGTCCCAATTAAAGGTAACGGTTTCTGAAATCCAGTGCCAAGTTTGATCGCGATGTAAAAATCGATATTCCAACTGCAACGTACCGGAGTTAGAGGGATGCTGGCATAATCCTTCTAAGGCAGGCAATACAACTGTTTGCAAATCTTCGGGATGGATGTGCGATGACCAAAGAGTGGGATCTGTGGTGAATTCTTCGGCCGTGTAGCTATAGACTTGCTCGCACCCGACCGAATAATATTCAGCTTGCCAAGATTGAGGGTTCAATAGGCGGATGCGAATAATCGCGGCCTGAACGCTATTGAGGACTTCTTGCAGCCTTAACTGTGAGTTTTGATAGCGTCGCTTGCAGGCTTCCAAGGCTTGTTGAAGGCGATCGCATTGAGCGGTTTTCTCTTCTAAACGCTGTTGCAAGGCTGTTACCGTTTGGTTCAGTTCGGCGGGATTAAGATGGGGAAAAAGCTCGTGTTGGGTGGGGATACCCCGCAGTTCTTGACGATTTTCAAGAATTGGGCAGCGGCGAATCTGGTGCTGTTGCATGAGGTTGCAAGCGGCCCAAAGCGATTCTTCAGGATGCAGAAATCGCGGGGGATGGTCGATCAGGGTTTGGGCGGTGATTTGAGTTAGATCCCACCTCAAGGCTTGAGTCTGGACAATATCGCGTTCGGCGATCATGCCAATGGGATAAACGGTGCCGTCGGTTGCGGTTTGGGCGATCGCAATATAGCTGGTTTGGTGGTGCGCCATCAGTTGAGCAAGCTGTAAGATTGAGGCGGTGGGCGGTGCATAAATGACGCGATCGCTCATTGCATCCCGGACGCGCCGGAGTTTTAACAGGTGAACGATGGGTAATTTGCGGCGCAATGTTTCTAAGGTAATCGCCCCTAAGAGTTGATTGCGATCGTCAACTACGGGCAGATGGCTAATTTGATGCTGTTCAAATAGGTTGAGAATGCTAGAGACATCCTGGTAATCTGTCTCCTTCAGCGCGATCGCCGGGGAACTCATCATTTCTGCAACGGTCATGCCTGCAAGGGGTTTTCCCGTCGCTGCAAGGCATACAAAGTCTCGTTCTGTTACAATCCCCAGCAGTTGCCGCTCTTGGCTAACCAGCGCATAGCTTGAGGGAGACGCGATTTTGCGATCTGGGTGGATCTGGCTCATTAACTGAAGAACCTGAATCACGGGAGTCTCTGGGGAAACCTCCAAAGGATCTCGACCGATCGTTTGATTGAGGGTCAGATTAAGCGGGAAGGGGTGTTGAGACATAAGGGCGATTCAGTCTTAAGCACGAATTGAAAGGCGCTCTAGCAGGACTAGTCTCATTGTTAAGATGAAACTCTGAAATTCTTGTGAATGTGACTTGAGATTGCCGCTTTTTACAGCGAGGCTTCAACGCTTTGATACAGGTGTTGGGAAGTCTGACCATCGGTTGGGTAAGTGGCGATCGCGCTGGTAAATTTGACGATAACAGGCGTTCCCTCAGTCGCGTCAAGGGTTTGCAGCAATTTAGAGAGGTACTGTTGGCGGGTTTGGGTGCCGTTCATTCCATAAAGGGCGATCGCAAAGGTTCGACTTCCCCAACGACCGCAGGTTTGGCTAGCGTCGCCGATGGTGCTGCCTACACGGTACAAAAGGCGATCGCCAAAGGTATAGCCATAGTGATGATTTAGCGATTTGAGATTCTCAATGCTTAACAGCACCAGCGTTAGGGGCTGATGTTGTTGTTGGGCTTTGTGCAGCAACTGCTCGAAGTCGCGGGTAAATTGAACGCGGCTGGCGAGTTGGGTGAGGGAGTCTTTTTCAACCGGGGGTTGGCTCGTACTGACGGGCGATCCCTGAAGCAATTGGCGCAGGTGGAGGACGCATTGCTGCAATTGAGACTTGATGTCCTCGCTTAAAATGGGATGCTGCTGCAACTGGGCTTCAATCTGTTGCGCCTGTTGGGAAGCGGCCATGAAGCCGTAGCTGCCAACCGTACCCGCTAGTTTATGCGCTTGGGCGATCGCGACTTGTCGCAATTTCTCCAGAGGTTGATCTGCTGACATCGCATAAATCGCGATTTCTAAAAGGTGGACTCGCTCTAGGATTTGGGGCTGCATGTCTTGCCAAGCATCCGCTAAGGCTTGTTGCAGTTCGCCTTGGATTTCCGGGGATAAAGATAAAGGGGGGGTCTCTACGTTCGGCGAACGCTGGACAATCGGTCTTAAACGATACCCTAACCCGTAAACCGTTTCGATCGCGTCCTGGGCACCTACGGCTTTGAGTTTCTGGCGCAACCCTTTAATGTGGGCGCGGACTGCATCTTGAGAGGGAACCTGTTCAAACGACCATAAATACTCTAGGATGGCGTCGCAACTTAAAATGCGGTTGGGACTTCGTAAAAATAGCTCTAGTAGCTTGTATTCTTTCGGTCGCAGGGGTAACTTCGTGTTGCCATAGGTGACTTCGCAAGTGAGCGAATTGAGGCTTAAATCTCCCCAGGTGAGCAAAGCGGGAATGAGATCGCTTTTACGCCGCAACAGCGCCCTGATCCGCGCTAGCAGTTCTTGCCAATCAAAGGGTTTGGTTACATAGTCATCTGCACCTGCTTCTAACCCTGCAACTTTGTGGTTCCTGCTTCCGCAAGCCGTGAGTAACAGAATTGGCGTGTCGCATCCGGTTTGACGTAACTTTTGACACAGACTGATACCGCCCAGTTTGGGCAAAATCACATCTAGCACGACCAAATCGTAGGCGCACGACTGGGCAAACTCCCAGCCCATTTGACCATCGGGTGCAGTATCAACCACATAATTTTGATAAGTTAAAAATTTTACTATAGCCTGAGCCAGACTCAGATCATCCTCAACGACTAGAAGTCTCATGGCGATCGCGCTTAACTACTGAGCAATGAATAATCAGCTATATCAGCGTTATGAATGCAGAGGTGAATGTATAGAACATGGGATGGAATCGGATGATGAGATCGTCTTCCCTCGCAGAGGCGGCTGTACGGCGAGTTAGGAAACTTTATGCAAATTTCACAAGTTTTTCACCTTTCATCTCTAGGGTGGGTAAACGGAGACTCACGTTTTGAAAGGGATGAACTCGATCTACAAGCTTTGAGAGTGGCTCGCGTGCCATCGCAATTTTCAATTTCCCGATCGTTTAATTGTCTTCTGCGTGCTTCAGAAGCTTACTAATATTGTTATGACAACTCGCAAAGATTTTCAAGCCGTTTCTGGCAACCCACACCTCTCAACGAGCCACCCCTACCGCCATCCGACTCGGCGAGTTTTATTGATCGATGATGAAGCGCCGCTGAGAAGAGTCACGCAACTGACTTTAAAAATCACTGCTGGATGGGAGGTATGGGGTGCTGCATCTGGCAAAGAAGGCGTTCAACAAGCAGAACTGGAACAACCGGATGTTATTTTACTCGATTTGATGATGCCTGATGTGGATGGATTGTCAACCCTAAAAATGTTGCAGGATAATCCCAAAACTCAACCGATCCCCATTATTTTGTTGACGGCGAAAATTCAAACCAACCCACAACTAAAGCTGCAATATCCTGCCATTAAAGCAGTTTTGGTGAAACCCTTTGACCCGACAACCTTAGCTCAAGAAATCAAAAAAACCTTAAATTGGATTTGAATCTCTAATGATAGATATTAGAAATTATTGATTGTTTAGCGCAGGGTATGCCAGGATTTATTGTCGAGATTGCCTTACAATCTAAGAAACAGTTTTTGTTGAATCTGCCGATTCTGATTTTGGCAAGTCTTGTTCAAGACCTCCGCTATCGTCTTATCTGCGATTTTGACGATTTAGATATATTTACAATTGAATATGAGGCTCTTAGTATTATTATTTTTGATGATGAGCTTCGGTGCGTTTATATAGATAAAAAACTAATGAAGCAAGTAACTGTAGAAATGCCAATTGGCGAACCGCTCCATCAGATTATGTCTAATTTATCAGAGCCATTGGAGTGCCTGGTAGAAAGCGCGATCGCAACAAGAAAATCTATTCAAAACTACGCCATTTCAATCCAAAACAATCAATATTTGAAAATCCAAGAGCGATGGCTCGCATCTTTTTATCCGCTCTTTCTGGGAAAAGCAGAGGTTAATCAAATTATTGGTGTATTGATTAGCTTTCGCGAAAAATAGATGGCTTCATAGACGAGATTTATCCAATTGCTGGGATAAAGACTAAAAATGAGCTTCGGATAGTAGTTAACTTATTTAGCCCCATGCTGAGAACTTTATTCTCAAAATCACGCCAAAAATTACTCATCAATAGTGCAGTGAATTCACCATCAGATCGGGCTTACTATCAAGCGCTTGCCGAAGATTGCGAAGGATGGATTATTCGATATTCATCCAATCTCAAAATTACTTTTGTTAATTCAAGATTTGCTCATTTTTTGGGCAAAAACCCTGAAGATTTATTAGATCAAAATCTTTTCACCGTTTTACCTCAAGACAAAAGAGGAATTTTTATCAGAAAATTGCAAGTCTTAACCCCTAAATTCTCTAAAATCCAAAGCGAAGAAGCATGGATAGATTGCCAGGGTTCAGTTCGACTAGTAAGATGGATTGGTCGCGGTTTTTTTGATAGTCAAGGGCAGCTATTAGAAATTCAGTGTTTGGGAAGTGAAATTGCTGAAGCCTTAGATTTGCAGCCTTCTATTGAGAATCAAACAACCCAATCTCGCTTAGAAAGTGCTTATAGCGATTCCCCTACAATGCCTGATATAGGAGATTTGCAAGGTAATTTCTGTGCCATCGCTTCCCATGAATTACGATTGCCTTTAACAACGATTCAAATGGCAGCAGAACTCTTGCAACTTTATACCCTAACTGCCGAAGAGCAACAGGAATGTTTTGAGAATCTAAATTTGGGAATTCAGAATTTAACCCAACTTTTAGAGAGTATGGTTTTATTAGAAAGGATGAGTATAGCTCAAGAGAATCATTGTCCTGAGCCAATTGATTTATCAAATTTTTGTCGGCAACTCATTCAAGAATTTAGATTTATTGATAGTCGCAAACATATTTTAACTTTAATCTGCCCTCAATCTCCACAAATAACTCAACTTGATTCTCGCTTGCTGAAGCAGGCTTTGAATAATTTGCTGGCGAATGCACTAAAATATTCACCGGAGGGTAGTGAAATTCAGCTTGAATTAATTTATCAGGATAGAAACGCAATTTTCAAGGTTAAAGATAGAGGTAGAGGCATTGCGTTAGCGGATCAAAAGCATCTTTTTAGACCTTTTTATCGAGCGCCAAATGTTGGAGATGCGCCAGGAAGTGGTTTAGGGTTAGCAATTGTCAAAAAGTGCGTCGAGTTACAGGGTGGAAAGATTTTGATCGAAAGCGAAGTGGGTGTAGGGACAACTGCAATTGTGAGCATTCCCCTGTCTCCTTACCAATAACGGGGAAAAAGTTATCTTTAATACAAATAGAGTAAAGGCGATCGCCCTTTTGTCGCTGCGATCGCCTTCACTTATTCAACAAGTATTCTTAAGGAGCAATATCAGTTCCGGTCAGAAACCCTAAGAATCGCAGATAGCCATGACCAGTCATGAGTTCTATCAAAGTTGCTGCTAGAAATCCGATCATTGCAAGGCGTCCGTTCCAGATTTCTGCGCTAGGATTGAAGCCCCACTTCCATTGCGTTCCTTGATAAAAATAAGGTTGTTTAACCTCTTCGCGCATTTCAGCTCTTTCTTTAACTTCCATGATTTCAACTCCGTTCGATTAATTTATTTATCGATATGAGTTCACTGTAACGAAACTTCATGGAGGGTTCCTCTGTCTTTTGGCGCAAATCGATCGCTCCTCAAAAAATGATACTCTCTCTAAAGTTCATCCCCCTTTTTGTATCGCAGGCAAAGCCAGAATTCTCAGCCATTCCCGAGAGCGTTTGATTTATTACAAAGCCGAGGATTCTAATTAAAATAGGTCAGCAATGGAGACGACCGATCTACTGTCAGTCTAGGGGTTCGCGTTGCTCTAAAGGCAGAGTAACAGTAAATACTGTACCGATACCGAGTTGAGATTCTAGCGAGATTGCGCCCCCATGTAAATCCACGCATTTTTTGACGATTGTTAAGCCTAACCCCGTCCCCGCGATATGATTGGCGTTGCTGCAACGGTGAAACGCGGTAAACAGCATGGGGATATCCTCTGGGGGAATCCCAATCCCGCGATCGCGCACGCAAAACACCACCTCACCCTGCGGCGAGTCTGGACAAATTAGCTCAAACTCGATTAAACTCCCCACCACCGAGTATTTAATGGCGTTGGAGAGCAAATTGCTAAAAATATGGTGCAATAACTTCTCATCAGCGATCGCCCGATCGTACTGTCCGGAGGAGCAAAACACCAACGTATGAGCGCTGCTCAACAACTGCATTTCCTCAACCAACTGCACCGCAAACTGCCTTAAATCCAGCGGTTTGGGCTGAAATTCCAACTTACCCGCCTCGGCGCGACCAATCGTTAAAATATCTTCTAACAACTGCGTCATGCGATGGACTGAGGTTTGCATCCGGTGGAGATGAATGCGTTTTTTCTCTTCGCTCCATTGGGGGCCATAATGTTCGAGCAATTCCGCCGATGACTGAATAGTGGTGAGGGGCGTGCGAAAATCGTGAGACACCATTGATACAAAGCGCGATTTTAACTCATTGAGTTCCTTTTCCTTAGACAAACTGGTTCGCAATTCCACCTCTAAGCGCTGTCGTTCGTGAATTTCTGCCTGAAGTTGCTCTAGGGTTTGCACCAACTCCGCCGTGCGTTCGACAACGCGCAACTCTAGCGCCTCGTTTGCCAGTTGCAAGGCTTGTTCGGCTTGCTTGCGCTCGGTAATATCTAACGCGAGGGAGGCTACTCCAATAATCTGACCTTTGCGATCCACCAGGGGGGTATTGTACCACTCGCAAATAATCAGGCGTCCATCTTTGGTAAGGTTTTCGTGGGCGACCTTGATTTTGGTCGAGTCTGCGACTTCAAGTTCAAAATGCTCTAGGGAAATCCCCTCTTCAATCGTTTTTCCAGACAACAGGCAGCTTAACAAATGCCGCAACGTCGGTCTTAACTCTTTGGGCACTAAAAAGTTGACAGCGCAACGCCCCAAAACCTCAGCCTTGCTATAGCCAAAAATCTCTTCGGCGGCGGGGTTCCATTCTGTAACTTCCCCTCGCAAGTTCCATTCAATCACGGCGAGGGGGGTTTGTTGAACGTGTAGCGTCAGCTTTTGCTGAGATTTTAACAGAGCATCTTGGGCCCATTTGCGCTCGGTGACATCGCGAGCTACGCCATAGATCGCCCGTTGAGCCATTACGGGTACGGCAGTCCACGCCATCCACCGATAGGAGCCATCGGCTGCACAAAAGCGGTTTTCAAAGTAAACAGTCGCTTGTCCTTGACAGAGCTTTTGTAACTCGGCTTGGGTGTTGGCGCGATCGCTCTTGTGGACAAACTCCAGCCACGGCACTTCTAGCAACTGTTCGGTACGATAGCCGAGGGTTTTGCTCACCGCCGGATTAATCCGCTGAAAGTAACCGTTAAAATCGGACACAAACAGCCAGTCTAGGGAAAGTTCAAAAAACCGATCGAGTTCCTGTTGTGCGGTTTCGCGTTCTGTACGCGTTCGCAAGGCTTTGATGCCATAGGCTAAGTCGGCTGCCAGTTTAGAGAGCAGTTGCACCTCAGCGCTATCGAAGGCATCCAGAGGGGTTGCATAAATATTGAGGGTGCCAAAGCAGGGAGCGGCCGGGGCATTGGAGGCATAATAATCTTTTAAAGGGAGGGATAAAACGGCTCCGTACCCGTAGGTGGATGGGGTATCGTAACGAATTACGCAAGGTTTACCCGTTCGCAGAGCAATGGCGATCGCATCGGCTTCTTCCCCCGTGGCGTCATTGATGCTGAAATAGTCGCCTAAATCTTCCATTTCGCCTGCGAACGCTCCAGCACCCGTTTCAGGCGTTGCAAAGCCAATCCAAGCCAGCCGATAGCCTCCAGTTTCCAGGATCACTTGGCAGATGTCGTGCAGGAGTTCGGCTTCTGCTGTGGCTCTGACTAAGATTTGGTTGCACTCGCTGAGGGTTTTGAGGGCGCGGTTGGCTTGATGCAGTTGGGTGGTGCGCTTGCGAACGAGTTGTTCGAGTTGGTGATGGCGTTGTTGTTCGGTGACGAGTTGCTGGAGTTGTTCGAGGTGTTGATAGAGCGATCGCGGATCGATCTGTTGGAAGACCTGGCTTAATGAGAGCATTCCCTGCAAGTTCCCTTGCTCGTCAACGACAGGGAGATATTGAATCGGGTATTGTTGAAATAGGTCTAGGGCAGTCAAAAGCGTCGCGCGTTCTCCTAGCTTCAACGTTAAGGGCGCTCTCTCCATTACTTCCCCAGCCGTAACATCAGGATGCAATTCGCCTGCAACCATTGCCCTCACTAGCTCCCGTTCTGTTAACAAACCGACAAGTTGACCTGTTGGTGTCACAATTGCAATGCAATTTTTTGCAACGGAGGGACTGACCTCTGTTGCTATCGGGAATACTGAGTGAGTGAGAGGAGAAGGCATTTTAGGCTGACGCATCAATTGGAGTATCTCTGTCACCCGAATATTGGGAGTCGCCGTGAGGGGATACCAATCGATTACATCTTTGAGGGAGGGTACATCCACGAGTCATTCCGCTCAGAACAAGGCTCTCTAAAGGTCAATTAAAGTTAAAGTTTGCCAAATTTATTGAAGGAGACATTACGAGTGGCACTGATCCTAATCATAGAGGATGCGGCATTGAGTCGTAAGCTACTGGCTAAAATCTTAAAGCCGGAAGGTCATACCCTCCTGGAAGCACGAAATGGTCGGGAAGGGCTAGAAATGATGCAAAAATATAAGCCAGATTGCATTATCTTAGATTTATTAATGCCCGAAGTTGGTGGCATTGAAGTGCTACAGATCATGCGTCAGAAAAATTTGACAATTCCTACCATTGTGTTAACGGCTGATGTCCAACAAACTACGCAACAAGCTTGTCTAGAACTCGGCGCGGCAACGGTTCTTAACAAAATTCCCAAGATTGAAGAATTACGCCATTGGCTGCAAATTACGATTGGGGTGTCTCGCCAAGGAGTCAATTGTGAGCCTGACGCTTGAGCAAATTGATATCCTGCAAGAGTTAGTCAACATCGGAGTTGGTCAAGCCGCTAGTATTTTAAATGAAATGCTGGGTTCGCCCATTTGCTTGAATATTCCCGATTTGCAATCTCTCTCCCTAACACAGTTACAGACTGAATTGGAGTCCCGTTTTGAGAGCGATTTGATCTCAACTGTTCAGTTAGGGTTTGAAGGTTTTTTTTCGGGTAGTGCTGAATTGATTTTTCCGACGGAAAGTGCCTCAACGTTAGTCTCTTTACTCACGGGAGAAAAGCCCGGAACTCCCGATCTAGAGGCCGTGAAAATTGGAACCTTACTAGAGGTGGGGAATATTGTTCTCAATGGCGTTGTGGGAACGGTGAGCAATCTTTTTTCCCGCCGCCTAGATTATTCCCTGCCCACCTATGCTGAAGACCGAGTTTCCCAGCTTCTGAAGGCGCGAAACCTAAAGCAAGATGTTAACATTATTCTAGCTCATACGCACTTTATCATTGAAAAGCTTCAGATTAACGGTGAAGTCCTTTTAATCTTCAAAGTCGGTTCTTTTGATGCGCTACTAGATGCGCTCGCTTTGGAATTGGAATCCGAGTAAGTTCAGATGACTAAGCACGACAAGCCCCAAGAATTCTTTAAGATTTTTAACCAATTTCCAGAAGGGGTTTGTATTCTCAGTCCTGAGTATACCGTTATCTTTTGGAATCGCAGTTTAGAACACTGGACGGGGATTGTTAGCGAGCAGATCGTTGGCACGGATATCCGCGATCGCTTTCCTCATTTTAACCAAGCAAAGTATCAACAGCGCCTCCAACCGATCTTTGCTGGGGGTCCGCCGACAATTTTTTCTTCGCAACTCCATACCTCGATTATCCCGTGTCAGTTACCTGATGGTCGATGGCGCGTGCAGCAAACCACGGCGACAGCGATCCAAATGTCTAACCAATCCGATTTTTACGCGCTATTGGTGATTGAGGATGTCACCGATCTGACCTACCGAATGCAAATGTATCGTTTAATGCGCGATCAGGCTTGGGAAGAAATTCGCGAACGCAAGCGCATTGAAGCAGCCTTAAGGGAAAGTCAGCATTTTGTCCAAAAAATTACGGATGCAGCCCCTTATATTCTTTACATTTATGACTGGCAAAAATGGCAAATTCTGTATATTAACCAACAAATTGAAATCAGGTTAGGTTATAGCGTTGCTGAAGCTCAGGCGCTAGAAGATCGCGACTTTTTGGCACTGATCCACCCCGAAGATGTGGTGCAAGTTGAACAGCATCGCGAACGCTTGGCCAATGCAACCGAAGGCGAGATTCTGGAATGGGAATTTCGATTCAAAAATCGTTCTGGAGACTGGCGATGGTTGCACTGTCGAGAAGTGATTTTCCAAAAAAATGAAGGCGGCAAGATTCAGCAAATTCTGGGAACCATAGAAGATATTAGCGAACGTCAAGCGGCGCTGTGGGAACGCAAACAAGCCACCGAAGCGATCCGCCGACAAATTGAACAACAACGTCTTATGAGTGTTGTGGTGCAACATATTCGCCGTTCCTTGGATCTCCAAGAAGTGCTGACGACGGCAGTGACGGAAATTCGCACGTTTTTGCAAGCCGATCGCGTCGCCATTTGCGCGTTGAATTTGTTGAGTGACGATCGGTTGGTGATGAGTACCGGGGAAGTTAAAGTCGAGTCTGTCAACCCGGAGTGGCGTTCGATTTTAAGAACGCAATTAACTTGCAGTCATTGGGATGCGTGCGATTTTTCTTATGTCCTGCAACGGGAAATTCTGCGCGATGCGATCGCCATTGCGGATCTGTCAACGGCCCCCCTGTCTCCGAGTTTTAAGCAACTTTTAGCAAGCTGGCAGGTACAAGCCTTGATGGAGGTGCCGATTTTTCAAGGCGATCGCCTGTGGGGTTTGTTGATGGTGCATCAATGTGGCAGCAAGCGGGAGTGGCAGCCGTTAGAAATTGAGTTGATCCGACAGTTAGCCGATCAATTGGCGATCGCCATTCAGCAAGCCGAACTCTACGAACGCTTGCAGCAAGCCAACCAAGAACTGCAACGCCTCGCCATTTCTGATAGTCTGACGCAACTGGCCAACCGCCGCCGCTTCGACCAATACTTCACCGAACAGTGGCACCGCTTAACCCGCGAACAACAACCCCTGTCCCTGATTTTGTGCGATATTGACTGCTTTAAAATTTATAACGATACCTACGGTCATGTGAAAGGAGACTGGTGCTTGCAACAAGTAGCTGTGGCGATCGCGGCGGGTGCAAAACGTCCGGCGGACTTGGTGGCGCGTTATGGGGGAGAAGAGTTTGCGATCGTTTTACCCAATACCAGTCTTGCAGGGGCCATTCAAGTCGCAACCGAGATTCAAACTCACATTCAGCAGTTGCACATTCCCCATGTGAAATCCCCCGTCAGCGATTATATTACCTTAAGTTTGGGGGTGGCCAGCATCATTCCCCAACAAAGCTTACAGGCCATGTCTCTGATTCAACAAGCCGATCAAGCCTTATACGAAGCTAAAGATCGAGGCCGCGATCGCATTTGTTCTTTTGGCAACCGCGAAACCTTTCCTACCCTAAGCTAGCGGTAAACAGAAGCGGAAGGTACTGCCTTTGCCGAACTGACTCTCAGCAAAAATTTCGCCGCCTTGCAGTTCCACCAACCGCTTCGAGATTGCCAAACCCACCCCCGATCCGCCAGAATGACGAGAACGAGAGCGATCGCCGCGCCAAAATCGTTCAAACACATGGGGTAAATCTTCGGCTGAAATTCCTTGGCCGGTATCCATCACCGCGATCCAGAGTTTACCTTTTTCTGTCCAAGCGCGGACTTTAATAAAGCCGGTTTGAGTATAGCGCATGGCATTGCCAATTAAGTTCACCAAAACTTGTTCGGTTCGGTCTACATCGGCTAAGACGGCGGGTAAATCGGGAGAACCCTCTAATTGTAAAGCAGGGCCATCTTCCATCAACTGATCGGCAAATTTATGCACCAGAGACTTCAAAATGGGATAAAGCTGGATAGGTTGTACGTGGATGGGTAAGTACCCCGCCTCCGCCTGGGAAAGTTCTTGCAAGTCGTTCACCAAACGTTCTAACCGCTTCGTTTCTTTGGTAAGTTGCACGTATATATCCGGCGAGGCTTCAATTCTACCTTCAGCTAACTCTTCAAGATAGCCGCGCACAATGGTTAAAGGCGTCCGCAACTCGTGGGTTAAGTCGCCAATTAACTCGCGGCGGCGCTGTTCGACCCCTTCTAACCCCGCCGCCATTCGGTTAAAACTGACCCCCAGTTGGTTGAGTTCGGGAATTTCGCTGATAGGAAGGCGTTGATCCAGTTGGCCGGCGGCAAATTCTTTAGTAATTTGTTCCATTAAGGTGAGGGGTTTGGTGATCCGCCGCGCCACCCAGTAGCTTAACCCTCCGGCGGCGGTGGTTCCGACGATAGCGGCCCAAAAGGTGCTGCGGTTCCAGGAGGTTTCAAAGCCTTTAACCAGATAAGTCCGCACGTAACGCAGGCGAAACCCGCTTCCTTCGAGTTGTTCGAGGTGTTGAACGAAGTAGGGACGCGAAGAGACTTTACTGATAATCACCAGCGAACTGATTCCCACCATCAAGACTAGCAGGTGAGAGAAAAATAAGCGCGATCGCAAATCTATCTTACTCACGGGTTATTTCTCGCTGGGGGGGTCTTCAAACTTGTAGCCCACACCAATCACCGTTTTAATAAAGGTAGGATTGGCAGGATCGGGTTCGATCTTCTTTCGCAACCGCGCCACATGGGTATCGACAACGCGTTCGTCGCCAAAGAAGTCATCTCCCCACAGTTTATCGATCAATTGGCTGCGATTCCACACCCGACCGGGATAGCTGACAAAGGTAGACAGCAAACTAAACTCTAGGGAAGTTAAGTCTAAGGTTTCGGTTTCTGTCGCGGTTAGCTGGCGATAAGCCAAATGCCGATCTATATCTACGGTAAAATTCAACGTGCGATAGACTTGGCTGGCGGCTTGTCCCCCCTGGCGCAAACTCCGACGCAATAAGGCGCGAACCCTAGCAACCAATTCGCGCGGACTAAAGGGTTTGACCATATAATCATCGGCACCCGTAGATAAGCCGATAATTCGGTCAATTTCTTCCCCTTTCGCCGTCAGCATCAGGATAAAGGGGTCTTTGGTTCCGGGTTTCTGACGGATGCGCGCGCACACTTCCAAACCGTCCAACCCAGGAATCATTAGATCGAGGACAATTAAATCGGGTTGTTGTTCGCTAAACACCTGTAGCGCGTTAATGCCATCGCGACAACTCCGACAGGAAAACCCTTCTGATTCTAGTGTTTGTTGGATGAGTCGGGCGATTTCGGGTTCGTCCTCAACGATCAATATGTCCATTCCAACCTCCACGCGATCGCATTCTCCCCTGTCCACTCTATCAAAACACTAGGGTTCTCACCCCTTCCCTACGCTAGCGCATGGAGTGAGGCGCAACCCAGTTACTCATTAACCGCAACACCTTACCCGAAGTCAGCAACTTGTGTTGACTTTCCACAACCCCAGTAACCCATACTTTATTCAATGTTAGAAAACCAATCCTGCAACCTAGATTTCAAGCAGAAATTGAATACTCAACGGAACGAGGATTAGCCATTTTCTTAGAAGCATCTAATATTTCTAACCCTACTACATTGCCTTCTCGGTCATGATCTAGGATTAATGCTGGCTTTTCTTCGTCACCTCCTTCTACAGGAGTATCATTAAAAACAATGCTTAAAATGTCCACATCAGGACCGTAATTAATTTTCATTGTTGTACCCAATATTCTTATTTATTGATAAAACACGAAAGTTTTAGTGATTTATTGAATCCTGAACCTTTTTAATCTGCTGAGGAGCATTAATGCAATTCCAGAGAGCAATTGCTTTATCAAAATATTCTTGGCTTTTTTGGATGTCTTCTATTAGCTTATACGTTAAACCACATTGATAATAAGCTTCTGCTAAATCACATTTAGCTCCAATTTTCTCAAGAATTTCTATAGACTCTATATGATTATCAAATGCGGTATGAAAGTTATTGTCTAGTCGGTAAAGTTCCGCAAGACCCGTTAGGGCTTTTGCCTTAACTTGTGGATAATGTATTTCTCTAGAAAAATGTATAGCCTCCTGATATGATTTAAAAGATTCTTTATACTCTTTTAGCTCTTTATACGTTAATGCAATAAATAACAGTCCATAACCATGAATCCATGTATTAGATGTTATTGAAGATAGCAATGCCTTAGATAAATAGTTTCTAGACTCAGCAAAGTTTGCTGCTTTCGCCTCAATAAAAGCAAGCAATATTAAACAGTCATTTCCGGTAGATTGATTTCGTGCAGATAATTTTCTGAAAAATTCTGTTTTGCCATACTGTTTAATATGAGACATATATAATTGATAAGAGTCAATCAAGATTTCTTTTGCTATGTCAAGATTTAGTCTATCTATTTCGCAAAGGGCAACATTAAATTTAGAATTACAGATTATGCGACTACATTTTATAGTGTCTTCTCTATTATTTTTTTCTAAATAGAGATACTCTTGAGCGAGATGTCCGCTTTTTAAATGAAAAGAAATTGATTTGCAAAGATTTCCTCTTAACCATTCAATGTCACCCCATATGTTATGTAACTTAACCAAGGAGTATCCTGCACTAATCTTGTTTAATATTTTTTCAATAAAATTCGTCATTTGATTTAACAATCCTAAACGAGAAAATGAGTCTCCTAATGTTTCACCACGCTCACCTCTATTGTCACGTTCTTGTAAAATAATTTGACTTGCTGAATCAAAGTCTTCATTTGCTACATAGTGATGATAAGCTTCTATCGCTTTAACTGCTTGTTCAACTATTTCAATACTTTTAGTATTTTCCGTCCAAAAACTAGCTGCTTCATTATTTGTTGTTTTCCAATCTTCACTTACTCTAAGTCTACCAATCGCCTCTTCTCGAATAACTGGATGTAGCCAGTATTCGTCTTTGCTAAAATCGATTAGGGAGCGGTCTTTTAGAGACTTTAGCACTCGCATCCGTTGAGATTCTGTTACATCCCAAAGTAAACACAAGATGCCTTCAAGTGGTACAGAAGGAACGTCTTGATAGCGATAGCAACCTAAACGACACAGAAGCTTATAGGTATCGGGACAATTTTGCTGTAAACGATTGAATTGGCTAATTACTAAATCTCGCAGTTCTGCCTCAACCAATAAATCTCCCTGAGCAACCTTCCAGTAGTCTTCAGCATCCCCTTCATAATCAATGTGGATAGCACTGCTGAGGAGTTCCATCGCCTTAGCATTGCCTCCATAGGCTTTATTCATCTTCTCAGTTAGAGGTAAATTAGATTGAATATTGCGGCTGATAAAAAAGGTTTGCCAAGCTTCTATACTTAATCCTTTCAACTGATAAGGGGAAACAGGAATAGCCGATTCATGCAAGCGCTCACGACTGGTAATAAGAGTTACAGATTTAACCCCTGAATCGGCAAAAATGCTAAATAAGTCTACATACTGACGATGAGCCTTAATAAATTTACCATTGACTAAAGCAGGCTCTAGATTATCAACCAGAATACCAATTCTTTTCTTAGAATCTCGCAATTTCTGTCTGAGTCGCTCTTTCGCAACCCCAAATTCTCGCCCAGGTTCCTCATTAAAATATTTCCGCAGCCATTCTTCAACTACGCTGGCGGCTGAAGTGATGCTTTGAGTTTCTTTCCCCATCCACAGTTCTAATACAATATCGAAGTTCGTTTTGAGATATTCCCAAGCTAGTTTAGTTTTGCCAACCCCTCCAGGTGCATAAATTAGAATAATTTTGCGTCCTTCATCAATCAGGGTATCCAGTTCTCTGAAATCGCCTTCTCTCCCCAAAAAGTTAGCCGATGTCTGATCGGGGGATACAGAAACCTCATCCTCTATAAGTGTTTCTTGCTCTTGTACTTCTTCTAGAGTATCGCTTACTGACACTAAATCCGGTCTATACTGACGGAAAACTTGAATCAATTCAGGGCGCTTTGAACGTTCTCCATATTGAGACGTTAGGCGAAATCCTGTACAGATTTTTTCAATATGCTTTCTGACGGTTGATTCTGCAATATTTAGAGATTTTGCTATTTCTCCATCCGCTTCTCCCGTCAAAACCCTCAGCAAAACCTCTCGTTGTCTGTCCGTTAGCTTGGTAAACCGTTCTTCAAACTGCTGTTGATTCATGCTTCTCAACACACTGCTAGATGCTTACACGAGCTTGAATACTCTATCTAAGGGTGAGTCATGATACACAACCTCTTCCCTGTGTATCTGTGTACTGCTTTCATAAAAATTAGGTGGTCAATACCACCTGTGCCACAACTTTGGAGGCTAGGCATATGAGCCGTTTTGAGCGTGTGTCCCTCATTCTAATCTCAATCGGGTTAACCATCCAGGCTGGTGCATTCTGCTTGCAGGTTGACCAATATATGTATCATAAATCTCAAACTTCCCTTCTGCCCACTGTAGAAGCCGATCTCGGCAATCAGCAATTTTGCCCGATCGCCTCTTCTTCCAATTAAGCGCGATCGCACTTTTGCATAAAACCCTACCTCTTTCCCTGATAAGAGATTAAGGGTTGAGGGTGCATCTTTTTCCAACTGTTAAAAAATGCTTACGAGGTTGAAAGCTATGTTTATCCTCAGCGATGATTGGGATAGAGAAGCGATTATCGAAGAAGAAATTCAACCATTAAGATCCGGACGAGCTAAATTTAGAGGGTCTTGGTGGCCTGCTCGGTGCGATCGCCCTATCTCTCTTCAACCCGGTGAATTCGTGCGAGTTGTGGATATTCGCAATATTACCCTAATTGTAGAACCGATTTTGAAGCCTTAGTCTTTAGGGGATACTGAAGGGAAGCGCGATCGCCTATTATAGCGATGTTAGTATCCCCCTCAAGCGCGATCGCTCTTTTTCATGAATTCTCGAACTCGCTCAACTTGCTTAACCGCTTGCATCCGAGTAAAGAGTTCAATGGCTTGCTCAAAATGACCATAGCTCTCTCCCCATTCTCCTTGCTTTTGTTTTGTGAGTGCCAACTGAAGATAAGCTTCTGCTAAATCTGAATTTGCACCCATTTTTTCGAGTAACGCAATTGATTCTTGATGGTAATTCAGCGCGTCTTCTAGTTTTTCTTGACGGGAATAAAGCATCGCCAGTCCAGTTAAAGCCTTTGCTTTGATTTGTAAATAGTTGCTAGCTTCAGCAAAGGCGATCGCGCGTCTTAACATTTGCTCAGACTCCTCTAGATAGTGGAGATTTGCATAGGTTAAACCTAGCAGCACTAAAGCATATCCTTGGCTCCAAGAACTCCATTGAGTTACAATTAGCTGGCTATCGACTTGTTGGGCAAGTTGAAAAGCTCGATCGGGCAATCCTTGAAGGGAATAGAGATAAGCTAAATGATACCAACAAGCTAATACATATCGATGTAGTTCTGGACGCTCGAAGCTTGCTTGACAATTTTGAAAAATCTCTATAGCCTGTTCAATTTCTCCTAAGTCGATAAAAGCACAGCCAAGGTCAATTAGAGAAGCTGCTTTAACGCTTTTAAGTCTAATCTCTTGGTTGATATTCAAAGATTGTAAAGGATGCTTTTGTAAAACTCGATCGGCTAACTGATAAGCACTTTTGTAATATTCAATGGCGGGTAGAATATCTCCAATTAAGCTATTGAGATAGCCAAAGATGATATTGAGTTCGCTGAGTATCGCTTCATTCTCAACCTTGTCAATAATTTGCGCGATCGCTCTGAACATTGGGTGCAATAATCCAACGCGCCAAAAAGAAATTCCTAGGGGTTCGGCAATATGCCATTTATTTTTTCTCCGGTGAAGGATGACTTGAGCTGCATTCTCAAAATCTTTAATTTCAAGTGCATGATAGTAAGCTTCAAAGGCTTGTATTGCTTCTTCAATCTTTTCGACCGATTGAATGCTATCTGTCCAAAAATCAGCAGCTATAGAATGAGCTTGTTTCCAGTCATCGCTAGTCTTTAATCGATTAATAGCTTCGGTTTTGATGGCTGGATGTAACCAGTATTCATTTTTGTTAAATTCAATCAAACAACGGTCTTTCAAGGCATTAAGGATGCGAAGCTTCTGGCTTTTAGGAACATCCCAAAGCAAAGACAAAACGCCAGACAAAGGAATCTGAGGATTATCTTGATAGCGATAACACCCCAAGCGGCATAATAACTGATAAGCTTCTAAATTAATTCTTTTTAATCGCTCAAACTGACTAACGATCAAATCTTGCAAATCGGCTTCGCTTAATAAATCTAATTGGGCGGATTGCCAATAAGTATTTAGATCGTTTTGATAATCGAGTTGGACGGTACTGCTTATGATTTCCATTGCTTTAGCATTTCCGCCATAGGCTTTATTCATCGCAAACAACAGCGGATAATGCTCTTCATTAATAATATTTTTACGAGTAAAGAATGTTTGCCAAGCGCTCGCACTCAACCCTTCAAGACGATAATTTCCTAAAGAGATTGTTGCTTCTCGCAGTCGTTCGCGACTGGTGATTAGCGTAACCGAGTTAACCGCCGGATCGGTTAAAATTCGGAACAATTCTAAGTATTCTGAACGATGGCGATCGCAAAATTTACCATTCCCATCTAAAACGGTTTCTAAGTTATCGATTAAAACTCCAACCGTCGATTGAGAATTGCGTAACTTTTGCCTGAGTCTTTCCTTCGCAATTCCAAATTCTCGACCCGGTTCTTCATTAAAATGTCTTCTCAACCATTCTTCCACTACGCTAGCGGCTGAAGTCAAGTTTTCCACCTCTTGAGCCATCCACAACTCAAGCAAAGGCTGATATTTCTGGACATATTCCCAGGCTAAAGTCGTTTTACCCACTCCGCCAGGTGCATAAATCAAAATTGCCTTAGAGCCTTGTACAACGAGTTGATTTAAGTCGTCAATGGCTTGCTCTCGACCGACAAAATAATTGAAATAAGAAGGATTGCTAACTTGCTTTTCTGAATTAGATTGTGTTGTCCGTGCAGGCTTCTTGCTAACTACATTTTGCTCGCAGACTAATTCGGGTTGATAGTGTAAAAAAAGTTGAATTAACTCAGTTCGCTTAGATCGTTCGCCGGGTTGGGGTTGAATTTTCCAGGCTTTGCAAATTTTCTCAATATGCTTTCTAACTGTTGATTCTGTGATGTGTAAAGCTACAGCAATCTCTGCATCAGTTTCTCCTGAGAGCATCCGTAACAGCACTTCCCGTTGTCTATCAGGTAGTTGAGCAAATTTTTCTTGAAATAGCTGTTGATTCATGATCTGATGCAACCCGTGAATAGAGTACACAAACTCAGCTTGTGACTTGTGGTACACATCTCTTTTCTTGTGTACTTGTGTACTGCTTTGATGAGAAACAGTTAAGCAATCAGCCTGACATCAGGAAGCCAAACAGCCTGCATCCTTAAGACTTCCCGATGGTAGATAGCTTTTCAAACCAGTATTTAATCCAGAGTCTAACCATGCTGAGAAAAATTACCAGGGTAACAATTCTACAAAGCGCGATCGCTGCTCTTACTATAGCAACATCACTTCCTCTAGCGGCTCAAGCCAGTAATTGGTGGGCGGGACCGGAAAGGTCAGGTGAGTGTTATATCCCCAACATGCAAACTAGCTTCAGATGTCAGTTTGGTCCTTATAGACGGGTACAAGGAGCTAGGCAAATAGGAGGGTTTTATATTAATCCCACTAACAGGGTTGGGCAGACTGGCAGAATTCCTTTGGAATATCGAGTTAATGGAGGAAATTGGGTACCTGCATTCATTACTATGAATGCGACTAGAGGAAATTATATCGATTTTGGCAATGGCGTGCATAGCTTTGAATATCGATTTCCCCGTCCCCAGAATGGACCTCTCAGAGCAGGAGGAGGAACAATTTACTTTAGAATGAACTATGACTTGGATAGATAATTGAAGCTCAATATTGCTCTCTCATCAGTTACTATCGGCGGCTCTATAGCGTTCAGGCTCTACAAAAAACGAACTTTTGCATAAATTCTTGAATTTCCGCCGATAGAACATTAAGGGAATGACCTTTACAACCGGATTCTATCTCAGGGTGCATTATTTCTCACACACTAGCGCTGAAGAGGATTCAATGATGTTGTTTTTCAGCGATGAATGGGATCGAGAAGCCATTGTTGACGAAGAAATTCCTCCCCGACGACCTGGACGCGCTCAGTTTAGGGGGTCTTACTGGATGGCTCGATGCCAGCAACCCATTTTACTTAAACCGGGTACGTTAGTGCGCGTTATCGAAATTCGCAATACCACCTTAATTGTAGAGCCTGTTCCCAATTACGACTCTCAATAAGCCTTCTGGAGAGAGTGTTATTTCTGATTGTCCTGTTTAGTCTCTCTCCTGTTTTGAGTTAACTCAGTCATTTCTTGAATTTATCTTTTCTGCTCCGTTGCTTGTCGCATTCGGGTTCATTTACCATGCAAAAAATCATCTTTTTCCTACTCGTCTTCACTGCTGCTATCGTTGCGCTGCAACTTCCGACTCAAGCCTTTTTTACAGTTAAAATTGTGGCTCAAAGTTCCGAGCGGTGTTTTGAAAATTCCGGCGACATTATTTGTCCTCCTTAAAAAGCAGTTGCTTTCTATCTGTTGAACCTTACTTCTCTAAGAGCCATGATTAATCAACTTCTGGGGAACGAAGCCGACAAACTAAAGGAAATCAAGACCTCAGTGCTAAAACTACGTGGAAAAACCTTGATTTTTGAAAATTCCATCTACCAAATACCCAATATTTCGTCTTTGGAACTCGTCGATTTGTCAAGTGTTAAGCCAATGCCTAAATATTTCTTATGGCTATTACTCGTTGGCGTTGTACTACTGTTTTTACCTCATTCTGGTATGAAAATTTTAGGGCTTGTAATTCTTGGCGTCCTGACTTGGTTATTCGATCAATATCAACAAGCAAAGAATACAACCCGCTATGGCTTGAGCATCCAATTAAATTCGGGTGAAAATCCTGTACTGGTAAGTCCGGATGTAGAATTCCTCAAACGAATCATGTTGGTTTTTTACAACATTATGAATAGTGACGAGCTAAAAGCATTTAACTTTAATTTTGACCAACGACAAATTGACAATAAGTCCATTCACGTTGGCACTATGAACGGTTCTAATCTCATTAGTGGAACCGTAACGGGTAATGTTGTCAGTAATGTTTAGAGTTTATTGTTCTTGAGGGTATTTTACTATGAGTGGCGATCGCATTAACGTTGGATCGATGACGGGTTCTAACCTAGTAACGGGTCAAGTGACTGGCAATGTCAGTAGTTCAAGTCATTCATCGGAATCTGCGCCTAAGCAAACGCTAGCAGAAGCGGCGACTGAAATTCAACAGCTTTTAGTTCAACTGGACAAAACTAACCCAACAGCAACGGAATCTGAACAAATTTCTTATGTTAATATTGCAACTCAACCCAGTTTCAAGCAACGGACTGTAGCTGCCTTGAAAGCAGGAGGAGAAACTGCACTAGACCAGTTAATCCTAGAAAATAAATACTTAAAGATTGTGAAGGCAGTCATTAAAGGCTGGTTCAATTCCCAGGCTTAAAAGGTGTGGAGTACAGGGAGACACAAAAAAGGGGGATATTTCACCCCCTTTCTTGATTGTTCAAATTATCTGATAATGCCTAGGGCGCTAAAGCATTGCCGCGCAGTAAGCTACCGATGGTTTTGGCTGTAATCTTCATTTGAATCAGAGGATTTGCCGGAACAACGGTTTTGTAGAGGTAGCTGTCAAAGGTGAGCTTTTGCACGTCCTTATCGGCACACATTTCTACAAACGCTTCCCGCGTGGCATCGGAACGGTAGAAGACGCGTTGCAGGATATCCAGAACCTTGTAGGTCATGCCGTATTTCTTATCCCAGCGCTTGAGATAAACCTTGAGGTCATCTTCGGTGGGGATGCGAGTTCCGCCATTGGAGAACTCGACGATGGTTTCAGCACACATCCGCGCAGACTTAGCGGCGAAGTAGATGCCTTCACCGGAAGACTTGGTAACGGTTCCCGCAGCATCGCCAACTAAGGCAACCCGGCCGACGACGCGGCGCGGACGGGGATGTTCGGGGATGGGGTGAGCTTCAACTTTGATGATTTCGCCGCCTTCAAGCCGTTTGGCTGCGCGAGCGCGAATTCCAGCTTGTAAGTTCTTGATGTCAGCTTTGTTCACCTTCATGGTGCCGGTACCGACGGCTACGTGGTCGTATTTGGGGAAGACCCAGGCGTAGAAGTCGGTGGAAACATCGTTACCCACGTACATTTCGGCGAGGTCTTCGTAATAGGCCATTTTGTCTTGGGGAAGACGAATGCGCTCTTGGAAGGCGATCGCATAATTGTAATCCCCCGCGTCAATTGCTTTAGCAACGCGAGAGTTTGCTCCATCTGCTCCAATCACCACATCCGCCTGAAGTGTCTTCATCACCCCTTCTGCACTGCCATCGGAATGATCGGCGTAATGCAAAGTATAGGGACGATTTGCACTGGTAGGAATATCGAGTTTATAAACGGTTCCATTAATCAGTTTGGCACCTAATTTGGCTGCCCGGTCGCGCATGAAGCCGTCGAGAACTTCCCGGCGGCACATGCCGATATATTCATCTTCTTTTTCAATATTGATATCGACCTCAACGTTCGAGGGCGAGATCATTTTCATCTTTCTCACCCGACGGTCAATAATTTCGGGGGGTAGATCGAACTCGCTGACCATGCACAAGGGAATCGCACCGCCACAAGGCTTGGCATTGTCTAACTTGCGCTCGAATAGATAAGTTTCGATTCCAGCTTTTGCTAGGGTTTCGGCAGCGCTCGATCCTGCCGGGCCCGATCCAACAACAGCAACCCTTAGTGCCAAGGCTTTTCTCCCAATCTTTAACGATCGCTACGGTAGTGAATCGTATCACGGACTTTTACCTCCTCGGACGGAGTGAGTGCCAAATTCCCCGAAGTTGAAATACTGCTTAACATTTGTCGCGCCTTGGGTGTTCGCCTTCCACAGAACGGAATGGGATTGGGAAAGGTTGAATCTTTAACTTAAGAATCTGGGTGAAATCAACAATGAATGGAACTTGGCTGGATTTCGCGGTTCGCCATACGGCAGCGTCTTCAATTGGGAGTTATCAACGCTATATTTCCCCTCGGAAGGGATTTGCTTGTGCGTATCGAATTTTACACCGAGATTTGTCTTGTTCTGAGTATGCCAAACGCGCGATCGCCAAACATGGCATAGGAGACGCTATCCCTCTGATTCGTCAGCGTTTCCAAGCCTGCAAGCAAGCCAACCAAATGCTGAAAGCTAGATTTTCTCAAGTTAGCGATCGCCCCGAAGACGAAGAAAATCAAACCCGTCCGAAAAAACAACCCGATCGAGGCGTCTGCGCTTTCGGTTCCAATGACTGCCAAGAGGCTCTGTGCTGCGAGCCAACTGGCAGTATTCTAGAGTGTGGTGCTGAGAGCTGTAGTAACGACTCCAGTTGCCTAAATGATGGCTGTGGCGATTGCACGCCAGACTTAGACTGCTCTGGAGTAGATTGCTGTAGCTGCGGTTAGGAGATGCTGACGCAAATTTGGTCAGAATGCAACAAATTGTGATATAAATCTACAGTAACCCTATGGGTAATTCGGAAATTACACCCAACTGTTGGTAGACCAGGGCGATTGGTTACAAAACCGCGTTTTACTACCTGCATTTCCACCGAGGGATGAAGACTAGCCTAAAAATCTCTGGGATTAACGTGCCGTTCCGTCTTTCATCCTTCACTGTTACATTTTCCCAGATTTAGAGGTTTTTGAGCGTGGGCATTGTTGTTGAAAACGTATCTAAGCGGTTTGGTAGTTTTATTGCCGTTAACCAAGTCAGCTTAGAAGTCAAATCCGGCTCTTTGGTTGCTTTACTCGGTCCCTCTGGATCGGGTAAATCCACCCTATTGCGGCTCATTGCAGGGTTAGAATCCCCAGATGAAGGTAAGATTTTGCTGACGGGCAAAGATGCCACCTACCAAAGCGTGCAAGACCGGAATATTGGCTTCGTCTTCCAACACTATGCCCTATTCAAGCATATGACTGTGCGCCAGAATATCTCCTTTGGGTTAGATATTCGCAAAGTCCCCAAAACCCGACGTAAAGACCGGGTGGAAGAACTGCTAGAGTTAGTGCAATTGCAAGGATTAGGCGATCGCTATCCCTCGCAACTTTCCGGAGGACAGCGCCAGCGGGTGGCCTTAGCGAGAGCCTTAGCCGTCCAACCGCAAGTGCTACTCTTAGACGAACCCTTTGGCGCGTTGGATGCAAAAGTCCGCAAAGATTTACGCGCTTGGTTGCGACGGTTGCACGATGAAGTCCATGTTACAACCGTTTTCGTCACCCACGACCAAGAAGAAGCAATGGAAGTCTCGGACGAAATTGTGGTGATGAACCAGGGGAAAGTGGAACAAGTGGGAACCCCGGCTGATATTTACGACAACCCGGCTTCAGCATTTGTGATGAGCTTTATTGGCCCGGTGAATATTTTACCGAGTACCTCGCGGATCTTCGAGGGGAACGGGTTTGAGTCAGCGCATCCCGAAATCTTCTTGCGTCCTCACGATGTCGCGATTGAAACGACTGCTACAGAGAGTAGCGTACCCGCCAGAGTCGGACGGCTGATTAACTTGGGGTGGGAAGTTCAAGTTGAGTTATTGTTGGATGATGGACAGGTTTTAAACGCTCACTTGAATCGCGATCGCTTTAAAGAACTCCAACTACAACCCAACCAGCGCGTTTACGTTAAACCCAAGGAAGCCAAAACCTTTCCCCTCTACTACTCTATTTAACCTATTTCACGTCTCCCAACGCCTGTAAATTGTACAAGCTGGCATACAGCCCATTTTGAGTTAACAATTCCTCATGGGAACCCGACTCAATCAACTCACCCCGTTTTAACACCAAAATTCGGTCAACATTACGAATAGTCGAGAGGCGGTGAGCAATAATAATCGCCGTTCTCTCTTCCAAAAGCTGGTCTAAAGCAGTTTGAATGAGAACCTCTGTTCCCACATCCAAGTTCGCCGTTGCTTCATCCAAAACGAGAATTTTAGGTTCTCGAATCGCCACGCGAGCAAACGCTAATAGCTGCTTTTGTCCGCTGGACAGATTCGTTCCCCGTTCCCGCAATTGGGTATCATAGCCTTGGGGTAAATCTTCAATAAAGCTGGCAACATTAGTGGATTGAGCCGCTTTTTGAATTTGCTCTAGGCTATAGCGTTCTCCCAGAGAAATGTTACTTTTCACATCCCCAGCGAATAGAAACCCATCTTGTAAAATCACCCCAATATGGCGGCGAAGTTCGGATTGAGGAAGATCGCGAATATCAATCCCATCTACCAAAATTCGTCCCTTCGTGGGTTCGTAGAGGCGACACAGCAGGCGAATAATTGAGCTTTTTCCCGCACCTGTAGGGCCCACAAGCGCCACCTTTTCGCCCGGACGGATGGTAAAGTCTAAATTCTTGAGGACGTACTCATCCCCCTTGTAGGCGAACCACACTTGCTCAAAGCGAATTTCACCCGATTGGGCGCTAGATTCTGCCAGTTGTCCTTTAGAATCTACAGCATCGCGAATTTCAATCGGTTCGTTGAGGACATCGCTAATGCGTTCGATGGCGGTAAACCCGGCTTGTAGCATGGTGAATTTTTCAGCAAAGCGGCGCAAAGGGTCAAATAAACGCGGCGCAAATAAGATAAATTCTGCCAGTATCCCAAAACTCAGTTCCTCGCGCATCACCAGCACGCCACCCGCCCAGAGGACTACTGCGATCGCAAATAGCGCAATCCACTCTAGCGTGGCAGAAACCGCCGAATCGTGAAAGATGGTTTTATCCACCTCATGGATATATTTGTTATTGGTATTGCGAAACAGTTCGCTATTAAACCGTTCGCGCCGGAACAGTTGAACCACACCAATCCCGACAATATTTTCCTGTAACTGAGCGTTGAGAACTGAGAGTTCTTCCCGCGCTTTATAGTTCGCTTTACGATATTGCTGCTGAAAATAGATAATGACTGCCGTTACTGGCAATAACATTAAAACTAATAAACTGGCTAATTGCCATTGCCGCAAAAAGATAATGACGATAATAACAGCAATGGTAAAAATATCGTTGAGAATGCCAATAGCCCCGGTAGAAAATACTTCTCCCAAGGCTTCAACATCGCTCGTTAAGCGGGTAATTAATTTACCCACGGGCGTTCGGTCGAAAAAACGAACCGCCAGAGATGTGACATGATCGAAGAGATCGTTACGGATTTCTGCGGTCATTTGTTGACCGACTTTTTGCACTAAATATCCCTGCCACCCGACAAATAATAGGCGAATAATAACAGTAACTAACAATAAGCCGGAGAGAATATTTAAACCATTAGCCACGCTGAAATTGGCAAGAAGCGGCCAAACTTCCTCCTGGCGAATTAACGATACCGCTTGACCGACAATTAAGGGTTGAACGGCCCCTGCTAGGGACAATGGGATCAACAGGACAAAGCAGAGAATCAGCAAACCCTGATTCCGACGCGCATAGGGTACTAACCTCAAAAAGAGTTTCCAGTCACTCTCTGGGCGTCGCTGTTTTACCGAAGAAGTGCTAGGGTTCATACCAACTGAGAAAGAGTCATGCTTTCCCACTGTAGCGTAAGCTCAGGGCGATACCGCTGAGGTGGGGCCATCTCCTGCGATTCCCACAGCACGTCCTTGGGTTCAGTTCGCAAGTCCTGAAATATCACAATACAATTGGGATTGATGGCCAAACTGTATTATCGAGGTATGGTTGAGCAAGATGGCAAACCCAAAATGGGGCGAAGTGCTAGATTGCTAGGTGTTAGACCCGGAATTGATATTAATATTGAGCAATGGCCTGCTGGCTGTTTGGATGAGGAGGGTTATTTGCTGGCGGAATCAGATCGTCAACTGCAAGGGGAAGCGATCGCAGTGGCAATCAAGGATACTAAAGGGATGTCTGTCTCTTTATCGATTGAAGGATTACCCCCTTTCCGTAAACCTTCAAAGTTTGGAGGAACTAGCAAAGATGCTCTATGGCAACTTGATGACAGCAAAATTACGGGAGACTTGCAAGCAGTCCAAGATAGCTCAACCCATGTTAGCATCCAGCCAAGCGCTACTATGTCTCTAGCCCGGTATGAAGCAGCATTAGCCAGCACTCAAAATGATTGGGAAAGAGTCGAGTGAAGCAATATTTGTAGATGATTGCGGATGGATTAATTAATGGTATGGGTCTTTAGTTTATCGGCAGAGTGTGGCACACAAGAAGGCAACGCCAAGCAATTTGCTCAACATTTTCAACAAACCCAAGGGGTACTCTCTAACAATCATCAATATCAGGTTCGCGCTGATGTCTTTCAGGATCTTGAGGAGAACTGGTGGTGTAGAGTTTGCCCTCAAAGCTTGACAGAAGCGGGAGTCACTACTCCAGAAGATGCTTATTTATTGACAGAATTGGGAATTTTATTCTATCAGCATTTACAATCAGCCCCCCCCTTTCGTTATGCTTTGGTGGGTGTTGAAGTCGATGAGTTTAGAACCTATAGTGAATTGCTATTAGAATCTTCCAATCTAGAGTTTCCCGGCTTAGTATTAGCGATCGCAATTGCCAATCAGCTAGGTATCACTTCAACGTTTCGCCCGTTCAGTTCCGGCTATGTCTGGCAGCCTTACCAAGGTGAAACGTACAATCCCTTATTGGTTTCTCCAGAATTAAAAAGTAAGCTGAATCTTTTATTAGCGGTCGGTTGAGTGAGGTTGAGGGGCATTTCAAACTCCGTTTAGCGCATCATGGAATAGGACTGTTTTGCTAAATGGGTATGAGTGAGATTTACGATCGACTGTTTGAAACGATTGAAGAATTGGTATTGCAGCATTCGCCGAGTGGGGTGGAAGGAGAAATCGATCGGTTCTTGCTGAGTCGCTTGGCGAGTATGCAGGTAGAAGCCAACTTAGATGCGGCGGGCAATCTGATTATTAGGATACCGGGAAAAGACTCCCAAAGAGCGATCGCCATTACCGCCCACAAAGATGAAATTGGCGCAATTGTCAAAACCATTGGAGACGCGGGAAAAGTCGAAGTCCGCAAACTCGGCGGCGCGTTTCCCTGGGTGTATGGGGAAGGCGTTGTCGATTTATTAGGCGATCGCGCTACCTTAAGCGGTATCCTCAGTTTTGGTTCTCGCCATGTCTCCCACGAATCGCCCCAGAAAGCCCAACAGACCGATATGCCGCTAGCGTGGGAAGATGCTTGGGTAGAAACCAAATGCAGCGCCGAGGAATTAGAAGCGGCGGGAATTCGTCCGGGAACCCGCGTGGTAATTGGCAAACATCGCAAGCGCCCGATCCGCCTGAAAGATTATATTGCCAGCTATACCTTAGATAATAAGGCCTCAGTCGCCATTCTTTTAGCCTTAGCAGAACGGGTGAAACAGCCAGCCATTGATATTTACCTAGTCGCCTCCGCTAAAGAGGAAGTTGGGGCGATTGGGGCGCTATACTTTGCCCAACGCCAGCGCTTAGAAGCGTTAATTGCCTTAGAAATTTGTCCCCTAGCGCCAGAATACCCCATTGAAGACGGCGAGGCCCCAGTTTTACTCTCTCAAGATGGCTACGGCATCTACGATGAGGGGTTGAATCAGCAATTGCAACTGGCGGCGCAAATGGCAGAGATTCCCGTTCAACTAGCGGTTATTAGCGGGTTTGGTAGCGATGGATCGATCGCCATGAAATTTGGTTGCGTTCCCAAAGCCGCCTGTTTAGCCTTCCCCACCCAGAACACCCACGGTTATGAAATTGCCCATTTAGGCGCGATCGCCAACTGCATTACGATTCTAGAAACCTTTTGTCAACTGCCGATGTAGCTTCGGTTGTCCCCCACAATCTCTTAAAATTGAAGCGTTGACTGCTATTTTGAGAGTGATAAGCACGTATGCCCAAACTTGTTGCTGATGTGATGACCCGCGATCCGGTGGTGGTGAACCCCAAAGCCACCCTCCAGCAAGCCATTAACACCCTCGCCGAACATCGCATTAGCGGGCTTCCGGTGGTCGAAGAAGGCAAGTTAATCGGCGTAATCTCCGAAAGTGACCTGCTCTGGCAAGAAACGGGAGTGACGCCACCGCCTTATATTATGCTGCTCGATAGCGTAATTTTTCTGCAAAATCCCGCCACCTATGAAAAAGACTTGCACAAAGCAATGGGGTTAACCGTAGCAGAGGTGATGAGCGATCGCCCCATTACGATTGAAGCCGATCGACCTTTAAAAGACGCAGCCAAGCTGATGCACGAACGGAATATTCGCCGCCTTCCGGTACTCGATGAAGCGGGAACTTTAGTCGGAATTCTCACCCGTGGCGATATTATTCGCTCAATGGTTAAAGCTTAGTCAGCATTTTGTTTAAGCAACCTCTTTAAGGGAAACATCATAAAAAAAGCATGAGCGTTACACCTGAGTCAGTTCAACAATTATTAAGTTCGGATGATTATGGCGATCGCTTGCGGGGAGTGAACCAACTGCGCGAACTCGATCCGGCGATCGCGTTTGAGATGATTCAACCTGCAACAAACGATCCTAATGTCAGAGTCCGCTATGCGGCTGTCAGTCAGGTTTCTAGCCTAGGCGAACAAGATCGACAAGTGGCTTTAGAACTGTTGCGCGATCGCCTCCTCAACGATCCTGAAGCCGATGTCAAAGCCGCCGCCGCCGACTCCCTCGGCGCACTCCACTTAACCGAAGCCTATCCCGAACTCGAACAAATCTATCAAGAGAGTTCCGAGTGGTTGGTGAAATTTAGCATCCTCGCCGCATTAGGCGAACTGGGAGACTTGCGGGCGTTCGATCTGCTTAAACAAGGCTTAAGCGCTTCAACCGAACTCGAACAAACCGCCGCTATTAGCGCATTAGGCGAACTTGGAGATCCCCGCGCCGTCTCCCTACTCATCCCCTTTGCAACCAACCCAGACTGGCAAATTCGCTATCGGGTGGTGCAAGCACTGCATCGCTTAGGCACCTCAGAAGCACAGACAACTTTAGAACAACTCACCCGCGATGAGGTGGTACAAGTCGCCCAAGAAGCCAAAAATAGCTTAAGCACGATGTAAAAAATCGCTTAATTACTTTTTCCCTAGAGGCGTTCCCTCAAGAACGTCTCTTCCTTCTGCGAGAGGAGTGTCAACTACCTCTTTTGTGCGTGCGAGGGGATCTGGAGAAGGTTCAGGGAAAAGCCAGTTCAGTTAATTTTTTCAGCAGTGGGTAGTATCCTAAGTTTCGGTATAGTCCAGATCGTGAGGAGAAGCAATGCAAGAGCAGCCGGATTTGATCGCTAAAGCGTATACTGCCCTAGAGCAATCTGTTTTTTACTTTCAAAATCGCCCCATTGGTACCGTAGCCGCTTGCGATCCGGATGTGGAGTCGCTGAATTACGATCAATGTTTTATTCGCGATTTTGTCTCTTCTGCCCTCGTATTTTTAATTCGCGGACAAAATGAGATCGTCCAGAATTTTCTAGAGAAAACCCTGCGCTTGCAAGTCAAAGAAAGACAGTTTGACTTCTTTCAACCCGGTTTTGGCTTAATGCCTGCTAGCTTTAAGGTGACTACCGAAAATGGCGAACAAATCTTAAAAGCGGATTTTGGCGATCGCGCTATTGGTCGAGTCACCCCTGTAGACTCAAGTTTATGGTGGCTAATTATGCTGCGGGCTTATGTGAAAGCCACAGGAGATATAGGTTTAGCCCATCGCCCCGACTTTCAACGGGGAATTCGCCTTATTTTAGATTTATGCTTAGTGTCGCGCTTCGATATTTACCCAACCCTACTGGTTCCCGATGGCGCGTGCATGATCGATCGTCGCTTGGGAATAGCGGGACATCCTCTAGAAATTCAATCCCTATTCTACGCAGCCTTGCGCTCTGCACAGGAATTATTTCTGGTTAATGAAGAAAATAAATCGTTCCTGCAAGCCGTTAATACCCGTTTGGTTCCCCTCGCCCGACATATTCGCGAAGAATATTGGTTAGATAACTATCGCCTCAACGAAATTTATCGCTATCGCGTTGAAGAATACGGCGAAGAAGCCCTCAATCAATATAATATTTATTCTGAATCCATTCCCTTTGATTGGCTCTCTAAATGGTTGCCCCCGACGGGCGGTTATTTAGCCGGAAATTTAGGCCCTTCTCAACTCGATTGTCGCTTCTTTACCCTGGGGAATTTGATGGCAATTATTGCCGATTTAGCGAGCGTACCGCAATCGCAAGCCATTATGGAATTAATTACCTATCGTTGGGACGATCTAGTGGCTGAAATGCCCTTGAAATTATGCTATCCCGCCTTAGACGATCGCGAGTGGCAACTGCTGACGGGGTGCGATCCTAAAAATCGGGCCTGGTCTTATCATAATGGCGGAAGTTGGCCCGTTTTGCTATGGATGTTTGTCGCCGCCGCGATTAAAACGGGGCGAGAAGAATTAGCTCATCAAGCCATTGAAATTGCCGAACAACGCTTGTTGGTTGACGGTTGGCCGGAATACTATGATGGCAAAAATGGCCGGTTAATTGGCAAGGAAGCGCGGAAATTTCAAACTTGGACGATTACAGGCTACTTACTTGCTAAAGAGTTAATGGCAAAACCCGATGCTCTCAAGCTAATTAGTTTTCTGGATTGAACCGATCGCCTTTAAAGAAACTTCATCAAAAGTTCATAGAAGTTGCAAAATAGCCTCTGTACAAAGTTAGATTTTTCTTCAAAAAGGTCAAATTTCTAATGCGATGGCTCAAACTTCCGGTTGTAGTCTTTTGATGAGGAATCGAGTAAAATAATCTGTCAGTTTATCATGATTACAAACTGACAATCAACCTAGGCTAGAGGGCTTGAGACAACCGCTATGGAGAAACAACCATTGCACGGGCAACGCCAAAAATTATCGCTTTTGACCAGCCTTGTCAGTATTGCTACACTTTTAGGCAGCCTGCAAGTTAGTGCGATCGCCTCAACTCCAACAATAACCCTAAACGAAACCTTACTAGCGGCAGAAGAACCCCAACTTCCTCCCATCGGCGAACCCGCTAGCTTTTTGCCCTCCGTTACCGAACAACTACGCCTTGTGATTAAACTTGGAGAACGACGCGTTCGCGTTTACCAAGGCGAACAACTCAAAACTAGCTATCCCATCGCCGTGGGTAAACCCGGTTGGGAAACTCCAGTCGGCAGCTATACGGTGATGCAAATGGTGGAAAATCCCTATTGGGAACACCCCTGGACGGGAGAAGTATTTAAACCTGGCCCCGATAACCCGTTAGGATCTCATTGGATTGGTTTCTGGACGGACGGTAACAACTATATCGGCTTCCACGGTACCCCCAATGAAGACTCAGTAGGTCAACCCGCCTCCCACGGCTGCATACGGATGTATAACCAAGATATTTTAGCCCTCTTTTCAATGGTAGAAATGGGAACGCCCGTGATCGTCGAACCATAAAACAGGGTGGGGGGAAGAAGGGAGTTGGGAATTGGGAATTGGGAGTTAGGAGTTGGGGAAGAAGAAGGGAGTTGGGAGTTAGGAGTTGGGGGTTGGGGAGAAGAAGGGGTAAATACTGACTACCATACTTCTCTGACCACCGCTACTTGGTGTGCAAGCTACGGAACTTGGAACGAGCGCACTCTTTTCCCACTCAGCACTCTCCTTCCTCTATCCCAACCGTGTAGACATACAGCATTTTTCAGGTTCGTGAAGTACACTTTCTTCAAAGTCCCCCTTACTAAGGGGGATTTAGGGGGATCGTGCCGTATCTCATCCAATCAAAAACGCTATAAGATCTGATATCTGTAGAGAGTTTCTAATTTATGCAATAAAAAAAGTCAACCCGGAGAATGGGCGATCGCACTTTTAAAGACATTCCCTAATGACTCTGAGACTTCAGCCGAAAGCGGAAGATATCATT
>NZ_JASVEJ010000005.1:0-66868 GCF_030285425.1 Geitlerinema calcuttense NRMC-F 0142
ATCAATGATACTGTCGGCTGTGCGTCTCTGGGTAAATGTTTGAGAATTTGTAGCTCTACATCCATTGCCCTGCCTACCTTGTAGAGATTCAAGAGATTTGTTTCTTTATTCTAATTCTCGGAGAGTGACAGAAGAGGGATATGTCCGTTACGAATAAACAAGTCTTGTTCGCCTGTAAATAAAGCTGCCGGACGCGGATCGATAAATACGACACCAGGCTTACCAATTAAGGTTTTGACGCGATCTAGGGAAACGCGAATTGCTGGGTTATCCTCGACGGTGAATTGCCCTAACTCATATCGGGGAAAGGCTTTAGTCGTGGGGAGTTGCGCGGCTTTATATTGGTTAAATCCCCCGTCCAGAATTGCCACATTCGCAGCCCGTCCGCTGCGTTCCAACAGGTAGGCAACCATTGTGGCACCGAGTAAATCTGGGCCGTCGGAGTAAATTAAAACGTTGCTGTTGTTGGTGACTCCCGCCTGGGTAAACAGGGATTGTAATTTCGACGTTTCCCAGTATTGGATGGGCAATTGTCCGTTAGGGCCGCGAAAGGTGTTATCGGCAATGTGAACGGCGTTGGGAATATGACCGTTGATGTAATCAAGGGGATTGATTCGCACATCTAAGATCCGCAGATTCGGGTCTTGTTGATGTTGGGCAACCCAAGCGGGCGAAACAAATTGAATGCGTGCTGGGGTTGTCGCTTGGGCGTGGAAGAAGGGAGAGAGCGGAATGACAATGGCGAAGGCGAGTAAAGAGGCAAAAAATGCAAACCACTTCGATTGCCAAAACTGGATTCCTTTAAACAGACGGGGCGCGTGTCTCGGTTTAATTCTCATGCTGAGTATCCTTCAAGGTGCAAAACTTGTAGCTGTTGCAGGACGATGGGTTGCCTCATGGTTTTCGGGGCTTGTGAGGCAGACCCAACTTTAATCTACGGTAAGTCAATCGGGATATGTAATTTCTTTGAAGCTCATCATGACATACTTACGCGATCGCGGCAATCTAAAAACACCGAAATTTCGGTAAAGATTTCGGATATTTTCTTTTAAGGCTTGTCAGATAAGGATTTGAGCCTATAAATCGCGTCAGGATTTCCTAATTTCTTCGGTTTCCCTCTTGTCCTTTACTAAATTCTACGGTAAGTTGATCGGCATATCGTATTTATCGCTGCATGAACCGCCCCTAACCTGATGTTCTAGGGGGGTCAAACTTCTGTTTCATGAATTTCAAGGATTTAAGATGGCAATCGTCATTAAGAACATTTCCAAGCATTTTGGTAGCTTTCGCGCCCTGGACAGTGTGAACTTAGAGATTGAGGCGGGGTCTTTAGTCGCGCTCTTAGGCCCGTCTGGGTCGGGAAAATCTACGTTACTGCGCTTAATTGCAGGCTTGGAAACCCCGGATACTGGAGCCATTTGGCTGCGCGATCGCAATGTCACCTATCAGAACGTGCAAGAGCGGAATATTGGGTTTGTCTTTCAGCACTACGCCCTGTTTAAGCATCTAACGGTGCGTAAAAACATCGCCTTTGGACTGGAGATTAACAAAGTTCCGCCCAGAGAAGTCAAAGCCAGAGTCGAAGAACTCCTCGATCTGATTCAATTAACCGGATTAGGCGATCGCTATCCCTCGCAACTCTCCGGCGGACAAAGACAACGGGTTGCGCTGGCGAGAGCTTTAGCTTCTCAACCGCAAGTTCTCTTACTCGATGAACCCTTCGGCGCGTTGGATGCCAAAGTCCGCAAGGATCTGCGGGCCTGGTTGCGGCGCTTGCACCAACAAGTCCACGTCACCACCATCTTTGTCACCCACGATCAACAAGAAGCAATGGAAGTGGCGGATGAGATTGTGGTGATGAACAAAGGACGCATTGAACAAGTGGGAACCCCCGATGAAATTTACGATTCCCCCGCAACGCCGTTTGTCATGAGTTTTATTGGCCCGGTGAATGTTTTACCCAGCAATTTACGCTTATTTCGGGTCAATGGTGACGCTTCACCCGACGGTAATTCTCAAGTGTTCTTTCGTCCCCACGATCTGTTGATTGAAACCTCCCCCAATGCTGCGGGTACTGCGGCCAAAATTGGCTATCTGGTTAACCTGGGTTGGCAAATTGAAGCTGAATTGATTTTGGAAGGGGGTTATACCTTGCAAGCGATTCTGAGCCGTCCCCAGTTTGAAAAACTCAAGCTCAAAACGGGTCAACAAGTTTACATAACGCCAAAAGCGGTTAAATCTTTTCCCCAAACCCATCAATTAGCGGCCGTGGGTCTTTAAAATCTCTATTTTGCTCTTCCTCCATGCAAACTTCTATTTCTACACCGTTGCAGATTCAAACTCTCCTCCCCCAATCCTTTTCTCGTCGTTCGTTAATTCCCCTGTATCACCAAAGAGCCTGGAAAATTGAGGTTGGTATTGTCCGCACTCTAACTTGGCTAGAGGATGGGACGGTTGTCCCCCTGGGAATTTGGGGCAGCGAGGATATTGTTGGGGGTAGCTTATCTCAAACCAGTCCTTATCAAATTGAAGCCTTAACAGATGTAAAAGTTAGGCCGCTCTTGCTCAAAGATTGGCAGCCCTCCCAAGAGATGTTTTTAAATTATCTGCAACATACGCAAGAATTAATGATGATTCGCTCCAACCGTAGGGCGGAAGATACTTTATTAAAACTGTTGAATTGGCTGGCCAATAAGTTTGGCTCGGAAGTGGGAAATGGTTATTTAATTAACTGCAAGTTAACGCATCAAGACCTAGCGGAGTTTAGCGGTTTAACGCGGGTAACGGTGACGCGCATTTTAAGCCAACTCGAACAGCAAGGCCTGATTCATCGCACGTCTCGCCAGTTGGTTGTCATCAAAGATGAGGAGGTTTGGCACTATCAGATTTAGGAGGCGATCCAAAACTGCCAAGCCAGCGCCAGAACAATCGCCGCGATCGCGCCAATTAGGGTATTAATGATATTGACGACTTCATTGGTCAACCAACTCACCTGAGTTTGCAAGGTGGCCCCAATCAGGCTTTCTAGGTTCGTGGCGATCAACGCCGCCACCAGACAGAATAGAACGCCGCCCCCGGTAATTAAACCTGCTCCCCAGCCGACGAGCGCGATCGCCGCAGAACCCGCAACCCCGGCTAGCGTCCCTTCCAAACTCACCGCCCCTTCTGTGCCACGGGCAACCGGCTGTAAGGTGGTAATTAGAAACGTCCGCTTCCCGTAAGCTTTGCCCACCTCGCTCGCGCAGGTATCCGAGAGTTTGGTACTGAAACTCGCCACATAACCTAATAGCAATAAACTTAAGATTTGGGGAGTATTCGCCGTTGGAATTAAGGTGCCTAGCGCGCATAAGGCAGCCGTTAGCGCCGATCCCCAGACATTTTCCGGCCCTCTGGCCCCCGATCGCTTTTCGGCAATGCCTGCGGCTTCCTTCTCGGCCATCCCAATGCGGGTAACGCCGGAACCCACGATAAAATAGAATGCCACCACTAAATAGCCCGGCCATCCCAAGGTTCCCCAGATGATTACCCCCAAGATCCAAGCATGGAGATATCCCGCTGGGGTGAGTAACTTTTTGGGGACTAAAGCCGCAATACCGAGTAAGAGGGTATTGAGAATTGCGCCAAAAGGCCAAGGATTGAGCGACAAAATCAGAGATAGCATGATATATAGTGAATCGCTAGCCTATTTTTAGCATTAGCGACGAACAACTCACAATCATTAATTTATAAAAACCATGACTTCTGTTATTTTTCACCTAGCTATTCCGATTAACAACATAGAAACCGCTAGAGACTTTTATGTGGATGGCTTGGGATGCGAAGTGGGGCGAGAATCCCGCCATGCCATGATCCTCAATCTCTACGGGCATCAACTGGTAGCCCACATGACTAGCGATCCGCTGGTGCCGCAAAAGGGCATTTATCCGCGTCACTTTGGGTTGATCTTTCCGCGAGAGTCTGAGTGGGAACAGATGCTGCACAGAGCCATTGATAACCAACTGATGTTTTACGAACAACCCAAGCACCGTTTTCCGGGTCAAGTTGCCGAACACCGCACCTTCTTTTTACAAGATCCGTTTTACAATCTGATGGAGATGAAGTTCTATCGCCATGCAGACGCTATCTTTGGCGGGCGGGAACTGGCAGAAGTGGGCGATCGCTAATCCTCGGCTGCTAGCGGTTCGATCTCTAAAGCGCCTGTGGGTGTAAAGCGAACCTCAAACCAAGCCACCTCGGAATAAGGCGCGGGGTTGGGCGAAACCAACTGCGCCAAGGGGGTTTGTTCTCGATATTCCGTGGCGGCAGCATCCATTGGGCGATCGCGCACAATTTCGCCGTCGGGAGTGACTGCTACACCATAAACTAACGGTTGGTTAGCAGTCATTTCAGCTTCCCAAGCTTTATCGAGGCGTTCGTAAAGGCTGGCTTGCAGTTGCCGAAGCTGCGATCGCTCTGTTATCCGCCGGACATTCTCTTCTTCGACATTAGGTAAAGCGATCCGGTTGCGCCGCAATCTCAGGAACAAAGCCGCCAGGATCGCATTGACGATGAACCCTGCAATAACCTCAATCCCCACTAGGGTATAGGGTGCGACGGGAAGTTGGGGGACAATCATCAGCAGTAAAAAGCCCAGGCGCAATAGATTTCCGGCTAATAGGGCAAGCGGCGGAACGAAAATCCATTGCCAAGCGTTTCGCACCCGTTTTCGCAGAATCAGCCACTGGGCTAGCCCTAACCAAATATAGGCGATCGCGCCGAACAATCCCCCAATAGCCGGACGCCAAGCCAAAGCCACCAAGGAACTGATTACAAAGCCACCCGCCGTATTAAATATCCACAATGTCTTTAACCGATAGCGGCGCAGGATAAACCATTGGGCCGTTCCGATTAAGCTGCCGCGAATTAAGCTGTAGAAGAACTCTCGGAAAATCAGATTAAACGAGACAATCGGAAAATTATACTGAATTAAAGCGGCAAGCAGTCCTCCAACCATCCAAGCCAGCGTTGTTAGGAGGGTAAACTGCCAGAAAAAGGCGCGACGGCGATTTTCAGGGACTAAGGGTAAAAAAGAGGCAGAAGAAGAATCGCTCACAAGTTACTTTGGAGGGCGTTAGCTACTGCTTTTAAAGCTACAGGATGTCTGACCATCATGGCATGAGCCACCACAGAAAGGCGGATTTGTTCGCCGACTGCTACCTGGGAACTACTTCCTGGAACGATAATAAAGTCGTAGGGCGTCCACAGGGATGTAAATTGGACTTGATTGAGAATTTCAATATCCTGGTTTAAGTCTTGCAGAAAAGGACTGCCCGGTCGCATTTGAAAGCAAGCTTTGAGGGGTAAAGCATAGGCCATCCAAGTGCCATTATGCGGTGAGGCGATGGTGATGAAGCGTTCAACGCGATCGATCCCTCCAAGACGCTGCACGTAGTAACGGCTAACCAACCCCCCCATACTTAATCCTACTAAGTCGATTTTTTGCTCTGGGGGGAAGGTTCTATCGACATACTCAACGATCTGCGAGGCTAATCGTTCTATACCTAACGTTGCATTCGCCGGGTTGAGATCGAAGCGATGCACTTGCCAGTGGTGTTGGGTGAGATAGGCGTGCAGGCGATTAAATACCTTGCTCTTGATAAAGATACCGTGGACTAACAGGACGGGGTTGGGGGGTTTTTGCATGGTTCTGTCTGAGGGGTTCGGCTAGCACTTGGGCAACTTGGGCAATGCAGCGCGGGTCAGTTAACATCCAACTATGCAGGAGTATGGGTAGGATAATTTCTCGACCCACCGATATGCAAGAGCTATGGGCAGGGACGATCATCAGGTCGTAGGGCGTCCAAATTGAGGTAAAGTCAATTTTGTCTAAAATATGAATATCGCGCTTGAGGTCATTCAAGAAGCGGCTATTGGGACGCATTTGCTGACACCCGATGTTGTGTCTGGCATAACCCACCCAACTGCCGCAGTGGGGCGAGGAGATGGTGACAAAGCGCTGAACGCGTTGAATTCCGCCGAGGCGCTGCACGTAATAGCGGCTGATGATGCCCCCCATGCTGAAACCGACCAGATCGAAGGGTTGGTTTTCTTTGAAGGTTAAGGAGACATAATCAGCAATTTGTTGAGCCAGACGATCGAGTCCAATTTCGCCGTTGCTGGGCGTTAAACTCAGACTGTGAACGTCCCAACCTTGACGGCTGAGTTGCTGGGACATGGTTTGAAAGACGAGGGCGGTATCGTCAATTCCGTGAATTAAGATAACCGGATTTGGCTGAATGGATTTCATACAGGGATGGTTGTGTTTGAGCGAGATGGAGAGGTAACAGCTTTAAATTAGGCGATCGCGCCCCAGGCGATTTCGCACGCTATGACAGCTTACGGGCTGGCTTGTGCGATCGTCGTTACACTTCCTGAATCAATTGTAAACAATTGCAAATTAACCGCGAGGGTTTACTTGATTTCAACAACGAATTAATCGGGGTTCTAGGCTTTTTTGCCTGCAAACAATTAAAATTTGTTAAGAAATATCGATAAATCTTGCATCTTTCCCCCGGAGAATTTCATAATTGACCCTGCGTGCCGCGTTTCATGCAAAGGCGATCGTTAAGATAATCGAAAGAAAAATTTCTTAGGAGCATTAGTATTATGGGCTTTATCAAAAAACTGTTCGGTGGAATTTTAGGCTTCCTGCAAGGTCTATTTGGAGGCAAAAAGAGCGAAGCACCTGCGGTTAAACCGGCAAAAAGTAACGGGTACTTCCTAGAATTTGACGATTCTGCCAATGGCAAATCCCCAGAAGCCAAACCGGCAGCACCCGCGAAAGAACCTGTCGCCGTCGGCGCGCCTGCAAAAGCAGCCCCCGAACCCGCAGCAGAACCCGCCAAAGCGGAAAAAACTGAATCGGCCTCTGCTAGCAAAAAGACCTCCATTAAGGCAAAGAAAGCCCAAAGCAGTTCGGCAAACGCCCAACCCGCAGAAGTGAAGCAACCCGAAGCGCAACCTCAACCCGTTGCTGCCGCAACGAAAACCAAAGTTTCCAAAATCGAAACCCCCTCTACCTTTGCCCCAACCTACGTTAGCCCAACAGTTGCGAGCGCTAGCCGTCGCCGTCCCGGACCGAGCATGAACCCCTTTATGGAAATGGCTCGTCAAGTCAAAACCCCGAAAGCTAGAGCGTAGAATCCTTTTTCAGGAATAGAGGCGTGCTGAGGCACGCCTTTATTGTTTTAAGCTGGAGTCTGCAACGACTGGTTTCGCAAAAAGACTAGCCCGCTGTATAGCTGAAAAGCCGGGTCCCAGTCGGTTTCGGCCCGACGCGAAAGCCGAATATGAGAATCAAATCCTCCTAAAAAATGGGTGGTATCGACCACTGTTTTGGATTGTTCTAGTACCATCTCGCCAAAGACCGTAAAATCTGACCAGGTTGGCGTCTGGGCTAAGGGTTGATTAAGCTGCTGGAGCAGGTGATTCCAGTTCAGCCGGTTGCTCTGTTGGTTAAGAGCCTGGGAGGTGGCGAGTGCAGTTATCCCTTCTTGGTATTGGTAGCTACTTTCGCACAGGCGCAAAATGCAATTGCGACTGGGTAAATGGAGGTCGTGAATTTGAATATAATCTTGCGTTTTCTCTTTACGTTCTTGGCGGCCGCGAAAATCAAGATCGATCACAGACTCAAAAATCGGCAGCCTACCCTCTACACGTTGCGCCACATCTGACCAGTTAAAGGTTAAAGTCCCCACCTGATTCGCTTCATCTTGACAAATAACGGTAGGTTGGGGGGACAAGGCGGAGAAATACTGGACTTGAAAGACGCGAATTCGCGCAATATCCGCTAGCGTACCCAAAAACAGGCAATTCCGACATCTTGCAATTCTTGAGCATAAACTTGCAACTCGCCAATAGAACCGAGGCGATGCAGCCGCCAGAAACGAGCGGGAAGCTGTCTTTGGGCGGTGTAGGCGTCTATATTCATTAAACGGGCGAAGTTTTGCACGATTTTGGTTCGCATTTCGCCGCTGACGGGTTCTAAGATCAGCAAGCCCGGTTTATTATTATCGGGGATGGCTTTCGCTTGGGCGATCGCAGTTTCTCGCTGTTGCTTAATCCGATTTTCTAAACGTTGCAAACCCGTTCTAGCTTGGGTGGCAATTCGAGTATTCAATGTGGGTTGGCGCAGCAGTTGACGATACACATCCTCTGCTAGCTCAAATTTCCCGGTTTCTTCGTACAAACGTCCAACATACAAGCGTCCCCAGAGATTTTGGGGTTCTTGTTTCAATAGCTTTTTGATCAGATTTGCCGCCGTTTTATAATCTTGGCGTTCAAATGCACTGGCAATTTGTTCAAGCATAAGCGCGTGTTAACGCATTGTTCTTTATTCTCGCGCTTGTTGAGACTCTAGAACACCTGTCACAAGGGATAAGGCAACAATGGGGGCGGTAATGGCGCGGAGAATGCGCGATCCTAGGGTAACGGGTTGAAAGCCTGTTGCGATCGCCATTTCTACTTCTGCTGCACTCCATCCGCCTTCTGGGCCAATCGCAATCTGAATAGCAGATGGCCTAGAATCAGCAGCAACCGCCGTTAATAGGTGGGGCCAGGTACCGCGAGCAACCGCGATAAACGAACGAGTATCGGGGCGATGAGCGAGGCTTTTGGCAAAGGGGATGGGTTCGAGAATAGGGGGAATGGTTTGACGTTCCGACTGTTCGGCGGCTTCTGTGGCAATGCGTCGCCAGCGTTCGAGTTTTTGCGGACTGGGTTTGAGCAAGCTGCGATCGCTGATGACAGGCATCATACAACTGACGCCCAATTCCGTACAAGCCCGCACCACATCATCAAAGCCATTTTTGGGCAACGCCAGAATCAGGCTAACATCTAGGGGTAACTCGGTTTGCAGGATGTAGGGTTCGAGAATTGTCGCCGTTGCGCCCTCTTGCAGCGCCGCTAACCAGGCTTGACCCTGACCGTTAAGGAGGATAATGCGATCGCCAGTTTGCAAGCGTAGAACCCGTCTGAGATAGTGCTGTTGGGACGCGCTCAAGCTAACTTGTTCATTTTGCAATTGAGTGGGGGCGATCGCAAGGCGTTGCAAGCTCATGAAAATTTAGGGTAAATTCGCGATAACCGCAGGTCAACTTCTTCCCTAGACTAGAGCAATTCTCTTCTAGAGCAAAGTGCTGAGTGGGTTCAAGAGTGCTGAGTGTAAAGTCGTGAGTGCTGAGTGGGTTCAAAAGTGCTGAGTGTAAAGTGCTGAGTGCTGAGTGGGTTCAAGAGTGCTGAGTGCTGAGTTAAAACCGAGTGAGTCTCATTCTTTGAACAGTTCAGTCTGTCCTAAGCTGTTAACTGCTTAAATTGGGAAGCAGAAAAATATGAAGCCTTTGTAGTGCGAGTATCTTGCTCGCTAACAGTACCCAATTTAAATGCTGAACAGCTTAACCTTACTGAGTACAGCTATAGAGCGCAAAGTTCTCAGGGGGTCAGAGTTTCCAGAGTTTGCACAGATTGGGCGACGAGTCGGGTAAAATTCTCTTGGGATTCTTGCCAGAACTGAGAAAAATGGTAGCTGCTGGCCCGATAAACGGGGAGATGATCGAACCAGACAATCAGGAGAACCAGCGAATAAAAGCAGCGATGGACTAAGTTCGTCAACCTTTGAGATAAGATGGAGCGATTTTGACGAATTTGCTGGAGAAGAAAGACCTGAAAATGCGTGTGGGCTAACTCATCTTTTTGAATTTGCTGGCACAGGGCATTCAGTAAAGGCGATCGCGTGGCTTTTCCTAAAGCTTTATAATAGACCAGCGCGACCAATTCAGCCGTTAATAACATAATGACGGCTATTTCTAGATCCGTTAACTTTCGCAAGCGCCGAAATAGACTATCCGTCCAATCTTTCTTTGCCCAAACAATCCCCTGCTGCTGCATAAATCGCCCTAAATCTCTGGCGTGACGCTGCTCTTCTCCAATAAATCGTTTAATCGTTTCAACAAAAGAGCGATCGCCGCAGCGGGTTGCATAATCTCGCGCTAATTTCATTAAATGCGCGCCTTCGGAACTTTCACCCAACTGAAACTTTTGAATCGATCGCGAAATCGCCTGCTTTTCTTTCTCCGTCAGTTGATAGCGATCTTGCCAAGGTAACGCCTGAAGATGGTTTTGGTTCCAACCAAAATAATCGTGCCAATTGAGTATAGTATTCCCTGAAACAGAACGGCTAGCGTCCTGCTCTGCTAAAGTAGGATTCATACTGAGGAAAGCTTGGATGATGGACTAAAAAGGGATTCACAAGCCCATCTAGAGAATCCAGAAATCCTAGTCAATGAAATTTGTCACCTTGTACCGATCGATGAGCCAATCATTAGTAGTTCGGACTGGATCGCTAATCGTTTCTGTATTATTTATTGTGGTTGCGATCCTTTTAGCGGGGGCTTCTCCCCTAGAAGTCGCTACTGCAATGTGGAATGGGGCTTTCGGTACCCCCAATCAATTCGCCCGTCTTCTGGCTACCCTTGCACCCTTGTTACTCTGTGCTTGCGGTTTAGTGTTTACCTTCGCCACAGGCTTATATAACTTAGGGATAGAAGGACAGATAATTGCAGGTGCGATCGCCACCACCTTCATCTTACGGCTGACCCAAGAGATCCTACCCGCCCCCCTGGTTATCTTACTCGGACTGGGGGCTGGAATTGCAGGCGGCCTGATTTGGGGTTTACTCATCGGCTTTCTCAACGTTTACGCCAGAGTTAACGAGATTTTCGCCGGACTGGGTTTAAACTTCGTCGCCCAAGGGTTAGCCTTATATCTCATTTTCGGTCCTTGGAAGCGTCCCGGCGTTGCATCCATGAGTGGAACCGAATTATTCAACCGCAATTTGTGGCTACCCAATTTTGGCAATACCGAAGCTAGTCCTATTGCGTTACTGCTGGCTGTAGTGGGCTTAGTTGTCACCCTCAGCGTGATGCGGGGGACTTACTTTGGCTTGCAGTTACAGGCGGTGGGGCGAAACTTGCGGGCTTCCTACATTCAAGGCATTCCAGCAATTGAGTATCTGATGAGTAGCTTTGCCCTTTGCGGAATCTTTGCTGGGTTAGCAGGGGCGTTGCAAGTCTTAGCCGTGTTTCATCGTCTGATTCCCAATATCTCCAGTAACTTAGGCTTTTTGGCGTTGCTGGTGGTGATGTTGGTGAACTTTAATCCCCTGGGGTTATTACCCGTTGCTTTCTTCTTTAGTGCCTTAAATATTGGCAGCCTGCAACTCCCCTTAAGCCTCCAACTAGAATCTTCCCTAGCAGGTGTCATTCAGGGAACGCTGGTGTTATTTGCCCTTTTAGGTCAAAGTTTAAGCGATCGCCTCCCCAAAACGACCCCCGGTAGAATTTGAAGCTTCAAAATCTTCCAACCTGATAGAATCCGCTACAAAACTCAGGCTTCGTCCTAGTCTCTATGGAAACTGCACAACTGATTGCCATTTAGCCACTGCGATCGCCACCGCTACTCCTCTGGTTTACGCTGCAATTGGCGAAACGATTACCGAAAAAGCAGGCGTCATTAACCTGTCTGCGGAAGGAACCATCATGCTATCAGCGATGGTGGCCTTTGCGATCGCCCAAACCACCAACAACCTCTTCCTGGGCTTTGCGGGGGCTGCCACAATGGGCGCTCTAATCGCCCTGATCGTCGCTTTCAGCACCATTACCCTCAAACAATCCCAAATTGCAATCGGCTTCGTTCTCGCCCTGCTGTGCAGCGATTTATCGACCTTTTTAGGCAACCCCTTCGTCAGAATTCCGGGTCCCACCGTACCGAGTTGGAGAATTCCCCTATTGCAAGATATCCCCATTCTCGGCCCGCTTCTGTTTCGCAGCGACCTCTTAGTGTATTCCAGTTTTGCGTTAATTTTCTTGAGTTGGTTCTTTTTCTATCGCACCCGCAACGGCTTACTTTTACGGGCGATTGGCGAACAACCCGCCGCCGCTTTTGCTAGGGGTGCCAATGTGATTTTCCTGCGCTACTTCTATACGCTATTCGGAGGGGCTTTAATGGGGATTGCCGGGGCTGCTTTTTCCCTAGACTTTAAAGCAGGCTGGAGCTATCGTCACACGGCAGGTTATGGTTGGATTGCGCTCGCAATTGTGATTTTTGGCGGTTGGAATCCTTTAAAAGTAGCACTAGGGGCTTATTTATTTGGGATTCTGCAATCTTTAGCCAGTCTTGCTCAAAGTGCCATTCCTCAGATTCCCACCCAGGTTTTCTCCGTCGCCCCATTTGTGCTAATGATTCTTGTATTAGCCCTAACAGGAGGAGATTGGATCGATCGCTTGCTTGCGCCTCTCCCCCTAAGCTGGCGGCGTCCCCTCGCCCAAGCCTTGCAAGCCACGCCCCCTGCTTCTTTAGGCAAAGCGTTTGAACAGGATTAGGGAAGATTTTCCCATCCCTGGTGCAAGGCAAGAACGGCAGCAGAAGTGCGATCGCGAACTCCTAATTTTTGTAGAATCGCATGAACGTGAACCCTTACTGTCCCGATGGCAATGTGCAAAGTTTCAGCAATTTCTTGGTTATTTTTACCGGCTGCAATCAAAGCCAGAATTTCCTGTTCCCGGCGCGTGAGAGTATGGATTAAGCTTACGTCAACCTCTGGTACGGGAATGACTTGACGCGACATCACCGCCCGAATTTCTGCCGTTACGGTGCGATCCCACCAGGAAGCCCCCGCCGCCACCGAACGCAAGGCTAAAATTAAAGCTTCCGCTTCAATCCCTTTGAGGCAATAACCCGAAGCCCCCGCTGCAATTAAGCGTTCGATTAAAGTCTTTTGGGAATGGGAAGTCAGAATCAAAATAGGAATTTGGGGATGTTGTTGTTTAATCTGGCGACAGGCTTCAACGCCGCCAATTCCGGGAAGTCCCACATCTAATAAGACGACATCGGGTTGATAGTGCTGGGTGAATTCAATGGCGGTTTCCCCATCGACGGCTTCTGCAATAATTTCAATTCCGGCTTCCGTTTGCAAGCGCGTTTGCAAACCTAAACGAAAGAGTTCGTCGTCTTCTACCAATAAAACTCGCAGGTTTGCCATTTCAACCTTCATCAAACTGAAGACAATAGGGGTGAAATTGCGGGTAGACGAAACGCAAATAGCGCTCCGGTGGGCTGGCGATTTTCTGCCCAAATGATTCCTTCATGGGCTTGAACAATCTGTCGAGTTAAGTATAAGCCTAAACCCGATCCTTTGGCTTGGCGATCGCTATGACCTTGGTAAAATCGCTCAAACAGGAGCGGGATCTCGTCGGCACTCATCCCTGGCCCGCGATCGCCAACTTTAACAACGTGGGTGCTACCATCGGATTCGAGGATAATTTCGACTTTACTCCCGCGCGGGGCATGGTTGATGGCATTAGCGATTAAGTTAGCAAAGACGCGCTGAAGTTGCAAGGAGTCGCCCTTTGTCCAGAAGTGTTGGCGAAAATCGGATGCTCCATAATTGAGAACTATGTAGACGTTGCGCGATCGCCCTAATTCGGTTAAAGTTGCGATCGCTTCATCGGCGAGGGTTGCTAAGTTGACGGCTGAGAGATTGAGATGCAAGCCTTCGGTATCGTTGCGATAGACATCGAGTAAGGTTTCAACTAATTGCACGGAGGAACTGTGGGATTTCTGCATCATCCCTAAAACGCGCTGTTGTATGGGGGTAATGTCGCCAAATTGCCCTTTTTCAAAGGATTTTAAGGTTTCAATAGCACCAAGAAGGGGCGTTTTTAAATCGTGGGTGAGGGTGGAAACAAAGTTTTCGCGAATGCTGGCGAGTTGGGCTTGGGCTTGGAGTTGCGCTTGCTGGCGGGCGATGGCTTCTTCGTAGCGACGATTGCGATCGCTTAACCAGGCAGTCACAATTAATGCTAAGGTCGCGATTAACCGATTGGCAAGGGTCGGTACGGCAGAAAGGTGAACTTCTGGAACCCATAAGTTCAGCAATGTCAGAAAGACGGCTAATAAGGTGACTTGATAAGCGGTAATGCGTTTTAGCCGAGAATGCACCAGTAAAATAATGCCGCTGTAAAGGTAGCCAAAAACATACTCGGAAGGGGTTAAATATTCTAAGGCAATGACGATCAAACATAAGCCTGTCACGATTATTTGGGCTTGCCAGACGGAAGGATTAAACCGCTTATCCTGTTTCATGAAATTTTCCCTTTGTTTACTCTTGGCGAAGCAATCATTTATCAAAGCTTATGCGATTTAACTTGTCATTTTACTTTGGGTTACGAGATTAATCTGCAAGCTCTTTTATTCAATAATCTATACAAAAAGTTTAGCTTCTATATCTCTAAGTATAGATAGAGAATTTATTCAAAATAGATTGCCCGATCGATGGCAAACCTTGGCGCTTCGTTAACAATATAGAAGTCATTAAATGCTTCAGATCTCTCAAGCAGAGACTTTCTAGAATCTTTTGACCTAAGAATGCCATTTTATGCCCGATAAACTTCTATGTTTTTAAACCTTTTATCGATTGGAATCGTGTTACTGATTTTAGTCGCAATCTTTGCGCCATTTGGAGGGTACATGGCACGGGTTTTTCAAGGCGAGAAAACCTGGCTAGACCCCCTCATGAGTCCTCTAGAGTCCGGATTTTTACAGCTTTTCGGGATTCGTCCCCATCGGAGTATGACTGGGTGGCAGTACGCCCGCGCCGTGCTATATAGCAATCTGGCAATGGGGATTTTTGTATTTCTGATTCTGATGTTTCAAGGCTTTCTTCCCCTCAATCCGACCGGCTTAACGGCCCCTAGTTGGGATTTAGCCTTGCACACCACAATCTCGTTTGTCACCAACACCAACCAACAACATTATTCAGGCGAAACCACCTATACCTATGCCTCGCAAATGTGGGGATTGGGATATTTAATGTTTACTTCGGCAGCGACCGGAATTGCAGTTGCGATCGCCTTTATTCGCGGCTTAAGCGGCAAACCTCTGGGCAACTTCTATCTTGACCTCACCCTGGCAATTACTCGCATCCTCTTACCAATTTCCCTAGTCGGGGCAATTGTTCTGCTAGGGCTGGGCGTCCCGGAAACCTTAGCGGGGCCTGCGATCGCCACAACCTTAGAAGGTCAAACTCAGTATATCGCTCGCGGCCCGGTTGCCCACTTTGAAATCATCAAAGAACTCGGAGAAAACGGGGGTGGCTTCTTTGGGATTAACTCCGCCCATCCTTACGAGAACCCCAACAACCTCACCAACCTGATTGAAAACGTCATTATGCTGTGCATCCCCGTAGGGCTAATTTATACCTATGGCGCGATCGCAGGCAACAAAAAACAAGGATGGCTGATTTTCTGGATGGTGTGGATTCTGTTTGCCATCTTAGTCGGAATCAGCGCGATCGCCGAATATCAAGGCAACCCCGAAATTAACGCCCTCCTCGGTTCCTCCCAACCCAACCTTGAAGGCAAAGAAACCCGCTTTGGCTGGGCTTTAACCGCCCTGTGGGCCGTCAGCACCACCGGAACCATGTGCGGTGCAGTCAACGGAATGCACGACTCCCTGATGCCCCTCGGCGGCTTTTCCACCCTATCGAACCTCTTCTTGCAAATTGTTTGGGGAGGTCAAGGCACCGGAACCGCCTACCTATTCGTATACCTGATTTTAACCGTCTTCCTCACCGGATTAATGGTAGGGCGTACCCCAGAACTATTCGGCCGCAAAATTGAAAAACGCGAAATCGTCCTTGCTAGCATTATCCTCCTGGTTCACCCGATCGCCATCTTAATTCCGGGTGCCATTACCCTCGCCTTCCCCGAAACCCTCGCCGGAATTACCAACCCAGGCTTTCACGGCCTCTCGCAAGTCGTCTACGAATACGCCTCCGCCGCCGCCAATAACGGTTCCGGCTTTGAAGGTCTTGATGACGATACCCTCTGGTGGAACCTCAGCACTAGTTTTAGCTTGCTTGCAGGTCGCTATATCCCGATTATTGCCCTGCTGCTGCTAGCCGATAGCCTCTCGCGCAAGCAACCCGTCCCTGAAACTCCAGGAACCTTGCGAACCGATAGCATCCTCTTCACCAGCGTCACGGCAGGGGCCATCATCATTCTCGGCGCTTTAACCTTTTTCCCCGTCCTCACCCTTGGCCCCATTGCGGAAGGCTTTCAACTCGCCACAGGTCTATAACCCATGAATACCAAAAAACGACATAAACCCCAAGTTGACACCACCGGATTGTATCAACGAGCGATTCGCCAAGCCTTTGTTAAACTCCATCCCCGCCAGATGGCCAAAAATCCCGTCATGTTTCTGGTGTGGGTGGGAACGCTGATTTGCGCGCTTTTAACCCTGTTTCCCGCCCTATTTGGCCCGGTTCCCGGAGAAAACCCACGGCTATTTAATGGCTTAGTCACCGTCATTTTGCTGTTTACCCTGCTGTTTGCCAACTTTGCTGAAGCCGTCGCCGAAGGACGCGGAAAAGCCCAAGCCGACTCCTTGCGGGCCACCAAGGCTGATACAAAAGCCTGCAAAGTCCTCGATGATGGGGACACTCAATTCGTGAGTTCCACAGAACTCCGTCAAGGCGACCTGATTAAAGTTGTGGCAGGTGAAATGATTCCCGTCGATGGAGAAGTCATCGATGGGGTTGCTTCAGTTGACGAGTCAGCCATTACTGGAGAGTCGGCCCCGGTTTTAAAAGAACCGGGTTCCGATATGGCCAGTTCCGTGACGGGGGGAACGCGCATTGTCTCCGATGAACTGGTGATTCGCGTCACCGCAGACCCCGGAAAAGGTTTCCTCGACCGGATGATTGCCTTAGTTGAAGGGGCCCAGAGAACAAAAACCCCCAATGAAATTGCCCTAACGGTTCTTTTGGCCGTACTAACCCAAGTTTTCTTAATTGTGGTGGTAACTTTACCCCCATTTGCCGATTACGTGCAAAACCCGGTGGGAGTAGTGATACTGATTGCTTTACTGGTGGCATTGATTCCGACAACAATTGGCGGATTGCTGAGTGCTATTGGGATTGCGGGGATGGATAGGGTTGCCCAGTTTAATGTGGTGGCGACTTCAGGGCGGGCGGTGGAAGCCTGCGGAGATGTGAATACCCTCGTTTTAGATAAGACCGGAACCATTACTCTAGGGAACCGCTTGGCGGAGGAGTTTATCCCCGTTAACGGTTATTCGCTGCAAGAGGTGGCGAATGTGGCCTTAGCCGCCAGTCTTTTTGACCAAACGCCAGAGGGCAAGTCTATTGTCCGTTTGGCTGAAAAGATGAATGCTCAGTTAAATTTTGGCAGAAACGCCGCCGAAGGGGTGGAGTTTTCCGCAAGAACGCGGATGAGTGGCACAAATTTACCGGATGGGGGAGAAGTTCGCAAAGGGGCGGTGGATGCGATTAAGGGGTTTGTCCGTTCCCGTGGCGGCCAGTTATGCCCAGAATTGGATGCTGCTTACGAAAGCGTTTCTCATCTGGGGGGAACGCCTTTGGCGGTTGCCTATGAAAGCGAAATTTATGGGGTGATTTATCTTAAGGACATAATTAAGCCGGGAATGCGCGAACGCTTCGATCAGTTACGCCGCATGGGGGTTCGGACGGTGATGCTGACGGGGGATAACCGGATTACGGCGCGAGTGATTGCGAAAGAAGCCGGGGTGGATGATTTTATTGCCGAAGCGACCCCGGAGGATAAGATTCAGGCGATTAAGGACGAACAAGCCCAAGGGAAGTTAGTAGCAATGACGGGGGATGGCACTAATGACGCCCCGGCTTTAGCCCAAGCCAATGTCGGGTTAGCAATGAATTCGGGAACTCAGGCGGCGAAGGAAGCGGCGAATATGGTGGATTTGGATTCTGACCCCACGAAGCTGATCGATTTGGTGACGATTGGCAAGCAGTTGTTGATTACTCGCGGGGCGTTAACGACGTTTTCGTTAGCGAATGATATTGCTAAGTATTTCGCGATTTTACCCGCGATGTTTGCCGGGGTGGGGATTGGCAGTCTCAATATTATGGGTCTTGCTAGCGCCCAATCGGCGGTGTTATCAGCCCTGCTTTATAACGCTTTGATTATTCCGGCGTTGATTCCCTTGGCGTTAAAAGGAGTCAAGTTTAGACCGTTAAGCGCTAATCAGTTACTTCAGCGCAATATTTTGATCTACGGCTTGGGAGGTGCGATCGCGCCCTTTATTGCCATTAAGTTACTCGATGTTTTGATTGCAGCCGTAGGACTGGCGTAAATCTTGGAGGCGAACTCAACTATGCAGTTATTGAATTTTCGAGAACTCCGCAAGCCCAAATCCTTTGCAATGCAGTTATTTTTAGCGATGTGCTTGAATGGGGCGATCGCGCTATCGTCTACGCAGCAACGGGCGATGAGGTGACGCGCCGCGCTGCCTATGCCTTGGGCTTTTTGGGGTTCGTTGTTTTGGGGCTATCGATTTATTTATGGGTTGCGATCCTTCAACCCGAACGTTTTTAACAAGGTCAGGATTTTTAACCATGAGAGAATTTTTAATCGGTCTTAAAGCCACTGTGGTGTTTTGGGTTTTGACTGCTTTGATTTATCCGTTCATCATTATTGGGCTTGGCTTCCTATTGCCCTATCAAGCCAATGGCAGTTTAATTCAAAACGACCAAGGGCAAATCGTGGGTTCGGCATTGATTGGACAAACCTTTCAGGCTGATAACTACTTTTGGAGTCGCCCTTCTGCGATCGCCTACAGCGAAACCGCCGAAGCCGGGCCGACAGGACTGTCTGGGGCCAGTAATTTAGCCCCTGGCAACCCAGAACTGATTGAACGAGTACAAGCCGATATCCAGCGCTTAGGGGCGGCTCAAATTCAACCCGCTGCGGATTTAATCTACACTTCTGGATCGGGTCTAGATCCGCATATTAGCCCGGATGCTGCGATCGGACAAATCGATCGAGTTTCCCAAGCCCGAAATCTGCCCCCCAATCAACTGACTTCTTTGATTGAGGAATACACAGAAGGTCGATTTTTAGGAATCTTTGGCGAACCTGGGGTCAATGTTTTGCAGTTAAATTTAGCCTTGGATCGCCTCCGTTAGAACTGCTTTCGGAGGTTGGGTTTTTCTATCTTTTTCCCCAACCTCCCCACATAGAGGCGATCGCATTTTATCTATCTTTCTACCCAACCTTGTATATGGGTCAATTTTTATGATTAACAACGCCACCTACCTGACTTCGCGACGGGGTAAGCATAAAATCTTCGTTGGGATGGCTCCGGGTGTGGGTAAAACGTTTAAGATGCTTGAGGAAGCTCATCTCCTTAAACAAGAAGGAATTGATGTGGCCATTGGTTTGCTAGAAACGCATGGGCGTAAGGAAACCGCAGAGAAAGCAGAAGGCTTAGAAATTATTCCCAGAAAAGAAATGATTCGCGGGGAAAAGTCTTTAACCGAGATGGATGTTAATGCCATCCTGAACCGTCAACCCCAACTGGTTTTAGTAGATGAATTGGCGCACACCAATATTCCGGGCGATGGGCGCGAAAAGCGATATCAAGATGTAGAAGCAATTTTAGATGCCGGAATTGATGTCTACTCTACGGTTAATATTCAACATCTAGAAAGTCTCAATGATATTGTGGCGCGGATTACAGGGGTAGTGGTGCGCGAACGCATTCCCGATCGGGTTTTAGATGAAGCCGATGAAGTGGTTGTAGTTGATGTGACTCCAGAAACCCTTGAGGAAAGATTGCGCGAGGGTAAGATTTACGCGCCTCATAAGATTCAACAAGCCCTAAGTAATTTCTTTCAGCGCCGTCATTTAGTAGCGCTGCGAGAGTTAGCCCTGCGCGAGGTGGCAGATAATCTCGAAGAAGTTGCGATCGCCACTACGCCTGCTGGAGAAGTCTGCAATATTCAAGAACGGGTGTTAGTGTGCGTTTCGACTTATCCCAACTCTTTGCAATTATTGCGGCGAGGGGCGCGACTTGCGAGTTATATGAATGCCCCTTTGTTTGTAGTGTTTGTGGCAAATCCCGATCGCTTTTTGACGAGGGCTGAAACCTTGCATATCGAGAATTGCGAACGGTTGACGGGGGAATTTGAAGGCAAATTTATTCGACTCGATCGAGTAGATGTGGTGAAGGCGATCGCCCAGGTGGCGACGCAGTACCGCGCGACTCAAGTGGTTGTTGGTACAACCCGGCGTTCTCGCTGGCAGGTTTTGCTGCAAGGTTCGTTTATTGAGAAGTTAATGCGATCGCTGGCAAATATCGATCTGCACGTCATTGCAACGGATCGAGACAAAGGCTGAAGCGACAATCAACTCTGGGATAGACTTGAGGTTATTTCGTTTGATAGATAGGTTTGCGAGTGCAGGATTGATATTCTTAAATTGTTAGAGCGAACAGATTCAAACACACAAAGAAAAACCTAATTACAGGAGACAGATATGGATATTATTGCTTGGTTAGTTCTCGGTTTAATTGCAGGTGCTTTAGCAAAACTCATCTACCCCGGTCATCAAGGTGGCGGAATTATCGCAACGATTGGTTTAGGGATTCTTGGCGCGCTGCTGGGCGGTTGGTTAGGACAAACCTTCTTAGGGACAGGTGGAGCCGCAGCCGCAGGTGTTCTCAGCATTCCTAGCATCATTTTTGCAGTGTTAGGCGCTATGTTGCTGATCTTCATTTGGGGCTTGTTGACTCGCCGTACAGCTTAATCCTCAATTGTAGAGTTCACGCGGATGAGACAACTGAATCTAGCAATTGTGGGGGCGATGATAGAGCATCGCTCCTCTTTATCTCTAGGGCTACTCTTTGGTAGAAAACATTTGCCAGGTAACGCCCACTGCTGCCCCTGCACCCGCTAGTAAACCCACGCTCATTCCTTCAACAGTTTTCAGGATGGGGTCTTGGGTTAAACACTCATTGCTCGGTTGCACGGCACTAAAGCATTGGTTAATTTCTGCTTGGCTTGAAGCTGCGCCTAGGAGAACGCCTGCTGCACTGCAACTGAGAACAAAGATCCAAAAACGGTTCATTTTTCTATCCATAGATAGATGTTTTCTTGATTAAGAAAGAGGTGATGAATTCCGTTCAATTGTGCGATTTTATCCTCGTTCTCGACAATCGTATTTATACGGAAATTAAGAGGTCGTAAAATATGAAGCCCATTGACCTCGCTAGAGCGATCGCGATTTGGGAATGGAACAACCTAAATGATTAGAGGATTGTTGACTTTCGCTCTGGTTGGCCCGGCAAAACACCCCCCAAGCGTGGCGCGATCGCCCTCCGTCCCTTCAAGGGAAAATAGGGCATTATTTTATACTTATCCCCCCAATAAAGAACGGTGCAAACCGCTAGGCTAGCGGTAAATCAATTAAAAATTCAGCCCCTTGTCCTGGTGCGGAGAGACACTGCAAACGCCCGCCGTGACGTTCCTCAACAATTTGGCGAGAAATCGATAAACCTAAACCCGTTCCCGTTCCAACCGCCTTAGTGGTAAACAGACGATTGAAGATTTTTTGCAAGACTTCCGGAGTCATCCCCGGCCCATTATCCTGAATCCGAATGGTGACATAGGGTTGAAGCGAACCTGTTTCCGGTTGCCAGAGGGCTGTGCTAATCGCGATCGTGCTGGGGCGAGTATGATTTTGTTCGTAAGTCCGCGTTTGGCAGAATTCATCAATCGCCTCAATCGCATTAGCAATAATATTCATAAACACCTGATTGAGTTGGCCGGGATAGCAATACACTTCTGGTAGGGGGCCATAGTTTTTCAAAATTGCGATCGCAGGGCGCACCTCATTCGCCTTCAGACGATGCTTGAGAATCATCAACGTGCTATCTAGCCCCTCGTGGAGATCGAACGCCACCTTATGGGTTGTATCCGCCCGCGAAAAGGTTCGCAGAGAAGCGCTAATTTGATAGATGCGTTCCGTCCCCTCCGTCATCGAAGAAATCAGCTTTGGTAAATCCTCCGCTAGGTAATCGATCTCAATCTCTTCAGATAAATCCACAATATCCTCTCCAGGCTGAGGAAACTGTATTTGATAGAGTCGCAACAGTTCCAACAATTGCTCGATATATTCTGAGGCATACTTTAAATTACCCGAAATAAATCCCACCGGATTATTGATTTCATGGGCAATTCCAGCCACTAGCTGCCCTAGGGTAGACATTTTCTCGCTTTGCACCAGTTGTAATTGCGCCTCTTCTAAGTCTCGCAAAGACGCTTCTAGTTGGGTTGCTTTCTGGCGTTCCCGCAATTCTGAGTTTTGCAAGGTTTGGTAAAGACGGGCATTTTCTAGAGAAATCGCCGCTTGCGAACATAATAGTTGCAAAATCTCCAAGCGGCTTCCTAGAGTTTCATTTTGCGGATCGCTGGCAAATGCCCCCTCAATTAAGTTATTTTCCAAGTAGAGCATCCCCAAAAGCTCGCCTTGTTTGAGGATCGGAGTACACAGCAGCGATCGCGGTTGGTGCAGTTGAATGTAAGGATCGTGACTAAACTGAGCATCCTCTGTGGCATTCTGCAAAACTACCGATTCGTGAGTTCTAGCCACGTAATAAACCACAGAATGAGGTAAAGCCTGAGTTTCGCTGACTGGCATCGACTCTAACACCCTCACCTCAGACATTTCCACAGAACCCGCCGCCTCAATTAGCAATTCTCCCTCTCGTTCGAGAATTAAAAAGCCAAACTGCGCCCCTGCACTTTCTAGCACAATTTTCATGAGTTGATTTAACAGCTTCTCTAGGACAATTTCGCTCGATAATGCCTGAGAAGCTTTCATCACTGCTGCTAAATCTAGAACTACCCCTGAATTGGTTGTGGTTGAAAAATGGGTTGAGTTGAGGGTGGCATGAACGGCAGGGGCGGGGGAAAATACAGTTGCTAGTAATTGGGGATATTGTCTTTGTAGTAAGCCTAGCTTGGATTGTGCCCCCCAACACTGATACCCATGATAGGCATCGCGTAAATAGACTTGAGCAAGTCTATCTTTGCCAAGTTCTAATAGAAATCGGGCGGTGAGTTCGTTGGCTAGGGCTTCATTGTAGCTAAATTCAGGATCTTTAGCGGCTGCGATCGCGCGATCGTAAAGATCGATTGTCTCTATCCCTTTTTCAGAAATTCGCCCGATTTCTGCTTCTACTAAAAGGTATTTATCGAGACAGTTTTCAGGACAATTTTCTGCCCAAAGTTGAAGCTGTTTTTGATTCTCGATCAGAACTTGCCAAGATTGGCATTGCTCGGCTTCAGTCTGCTGTCGGTACAGGGCAATAAGGCATAGAGACTGATAAAAGTTATAGTTGATTAAGGCAATACTTCCAGAAATATAATCTAAATAGGGCTGGGCTTTTGCCAAGCAATCTAAAGCCAATTGAAACCGATCGTAAATATACAGGGTTTGAGATTTCAGAATTAAATAAGTACAGTTTGCAAACAAGCAAGAGAGGGCTGATTCTTCCGATAAATAATCAGCTTCTGAAATCAAGTCGGTATCGAAATTTAATTCATCTTCGCTGGCACCACTCAGGTTATAAGTTACTAAGTAAGTTGCAAGTAAGGTCGTTTTTGACCAATGATTTTGGGTGGTTTCGGCAAAGTGCAGATAATTGGGAATTTGTTGTAGAATTTTGCCTAGCGTCTCGCCTTGATAAAATTGATTAAAGACTTTCCACATTAAAATGTAGCCAGCCCATTGAAATTGTCCCGATTCTAAGCCAGCATGATAGAAACTTTCGTTTAAAGATTGAATATAACGAATTGGCTTTGTCCAAGAAAAGACCCAATTACAATTCGCCCCACTCTGGCATTTTTGGGAGAGATTATGATATTTTTCGGCCACCTGTAAGGAGAGTTCGGCAAAGGCGGTTCCCAGTTGATAATCTTGGCGATAAACACCTAAAATCACGCCATAGTTTGAATAGGCTGCTGACGCTTCTGGTAAATGTCCGTACTGAAGCAGTAAATGAACCACTTTAGCGCTAACAAACAGCCACAGTTCTTGATTGTAAACATAGAGAGCAGCGTCAATATTGGCGAGTAAGCTGAGAATAATCTTATGTTCGGGTTGCGCGACATCTGGAGATTTAATTAAGGAGGTAACGCTTTTACCTTCTAACAATCGATCGATTTTGGCCATCTCTTGCTCAAATTCTGCTTTAAGATGACGTTCGGGTAGATCGATACCGACTAAAGATAAAGCTTTTTTACCAGCTTGAATCGCTGCTTCACCATCTCCTTTCAAGGTGTATTGTACAATTAGCAATCGGCAAATTTCAGCTTTTTCTAGTAAGGTTTTTGCTCGTTGTAAAATCAATTGAATCAGCGCTTCAGATTTTTCAAAGCAACCATTCAAATATTCGGCTTCAGCCCACTCTTTATATAAGGCTAGGGTTAATTTATAGTAGTTTTTCCAGCAATCTTCAGGAAGGCAGTTAGCCCCATTTTGACTGTAGATTAAGGTGGCAGCATAGGCAGCAGAAATCTTAGCTTTTTGAGCTGCTTCTAAGTTCAATTGAGCCAGTTGAATTTTCTCGACTTCAGAACTCGCTAAAGTTTGTCCTAAATTGAGGTGATCGACAATTTGAAATAATAAGTCTGGCGGCGCATTGACGGGTGTATTTGTCAATAGTCGCTGTCCTATTTGCCAATGAACTTTTTGCTTTTTAGTATCCTCAATTAAAGTATAAGCCGCTTGTTGAACGCGATCGTGTAAAAATTTATAGGATAGAATAATAGGTTGAGATGCAAAGAGATCGCGATCGGGTAATTCTAAATCGGAAAGGGGTTGAATGAGGTGAGTTTCGATAGCAGGAAGTAACTGTTGAAATAGAAAGGAACTCTCTTGCTGGCAGATGGAAGAGAGGGTGTTGAGTTCAAAGCGATCGCCAATACAAGCGGCAAGTTTTATAATCTTCTGAGTTGCATCGGGAAGTCGCTGCAAACTCTGAATGGTTAGTTCAATCACATTATCGGCGATATCTCGCGCTTTAATCTGTTCAATATCCCAATTCCAACCGCTTCTTACATCAAAACTGAGCAATTTTTCAGCATAGAGATTTTTGAGAAATTCACTCACAAAAAATGCATTCCCATGCGTTTTTTCCATCACCAAGTTTGCGAGTGGTTCAACCTGTTCTAGCGCTGCGTGCAAGGTGTCTGAAATTAGCTCTCTCACGTGCTCAAATGCCAGAGAATTCAGATGAATCTGACTAATTCTAACCTGTTGTTTTTGCAGCGTTTCTATGAGCGAACTAAGGGGATGTGTTGCCGATACTTCGTTATCTCGATAGGCTCCAATCAAGAATAAGTATTGACTGTCTTCTTGAGACAAAATTGATTCTAATAATTTTAGAGTTGCTAAATCTGCCCATTGCAGATCGTCAATAAATAGAACTAAGGGATGCTCTTTTTGAGCAAACACTCGAATAAAGTTTTGACAGGTTAAATTAAACCGATTTTGGGCTTCTATCCCGCCTAATTCCTGAATTTTGGGCTGTTCGCCAACAATGAGTTCTAATTCAGGAATCACCTCAATCATTACTTGACCATTAGAACCAAAGGCGGTGAGTAACTTTTCTCGCCAAACTTGTAATTCTTCTGGACTTTCACTGAGAATTTGACGAACTAGGGATTGAAAAGCTGAGACTAAAGCAGAGTAGGGAAGGTTGCGCTGGAGTTGATCGAATTTTCCTGCAATAAAATATCCACGTTGCTGCGTAATCGGTTTGTAAATCTCTTGAACTAAGGAAGATTTACCCACTCCAGAGTAACCCGAAATCAAAAAGAGTTCTGAAGCCCCTTGACTGGTTCGTTCAAAGGTGGAAAGTAGGGTTTGAATTTCGGCGGTTCGACCGTACAGTTTTTGCGGAATTTGAAATTTATCTGTAAAATCGTATTGACCGGGAGTAAAGGCAATAATTGTGCCATTTTTCTCGACTTGCTGCCAGCATTCTGCTAAATCTGTATAAATTCCCCAAGCACTTTGATAGCGGTCTTCAGCATTTTTTGCTAACAACTTCATGACAATATCAGAAACGATCTGGGGGACTTCAGGATTGATTTGAGACAAGGAAACAGGCTGTTTGGCGATATGACAATGCACCCACTCCATTGCATCCGTTGCCACAAACAGCGGACTTCCGCTAAAGAGTTCGTAAAGGGTTGCGCCCAGGGAATAAAAATCAGTCCGATAATCGAGAAAACGATTCATTCGCCCCGTTTGTTCGGGCGACATATAGGGAAGCGTTCCTTCTAAACTGAGGGGGGGTTTAAGTGCAGGATTTTCTAGGCTGAGAGCAGTAGAAATCCCAAAATCAATCAGTTTAAGGGTATGGGTAACGCCGTTGTAAACGATATTAGAAGGATTAATATCCTTGTGAATGACTTGGTGGGTGTGAATATCGGCGAGCGTTCTTGCCAGTTCTAGAGCTACTTTTAAAAGTTGAACGATGCTTAAGGTTTGCCCTTCTACAAAATGCCTGAGCGATTCACCGCCAAAATCTTCAAAGACGATCGCTAAGGTATTCTTAACCTTAATTAGCTCGTAGGTAGCGATCGCGCCTGTTGCAGAGAGCGATCGCGTAATCTCATATTCTTGCTTATAGCGAGTCAGTTCTGCCGGGGTGGGGTAATCTCGTTTAAGGAGCTTTAGCACAACCGGCAAGTTATCGCTTTGGCGGAGTCCCCGATAAACAACAGACGCATCTCCCTCAGAAATTTTGGTGAGGATCTGGTAGTTTGCAAGAGCTTTCATTGCAGCATAGAGAAAAAAAGAGCCAGCCAGTTGCCTAACCGAGAATCATGCAGCAGAGAACAGCCGCAAGCCTAAAAACGCCCCAATTCCATCGCTCGCTTAGTTTTACGACCTTAGATAGAAGAGGGTTGTAATCCTTGTTACCTCTTGAGATAGAGATTAAGAGAGACTTTCTCTGAAACTTGCCTGCACCCCAATCGCTCAAGTTCAAGCCTGCTCTCGTACCCATGATACCGATCCGATCGAATCAGCGTAAACTGAGGAAATCTCGGTTTTTTACGTTTTTTTAAGCAATGCTCTAAATTAGAAACCAGTAGAGCCTTAAACCTTTTTGGCTTTCCACGAGTCTAAACGATTATCAGGCAACACGAGAGATTTTATGAGGCAACTCAGTCAAGTTCATCCGTGGCTGCAACATCCACCGCATCTTAGCATTTGGAAATCTGCTAGCTTATCCCTATTGCTGCTGACCCTAACCGGATGCGGTTGGCTGCCGCGCCAACAAGCAGACGCTCAACCCAGGCCCCCCCAAGGCGGTGCGGCCCAAGGCACCCCTTCTGTAGAAGTGGCGATCGCGCGCGCTGAGTCCCTCAGACCCCCCTTAGAATATACGGGGACAACCGAACCCCTCCAGCGCGTCTCGGTGCGATCGCAAACCGAAGGTCAACTCCTCAACCTCAGCGCCGATATTGGCGACACCGTGAGTCGCGGCGACTTACTGGCGCAAATCGATAGTACCCTGAGTACCTCCGAAGTCACTCAAGCCGAAGCCGAACTTGCTGCCCGTTCCCTAGAAGTTGCCCAAGCCCAAACCCAAGTCAGCGAAGTGCGATCGCGTCTCGAACAAGCCCGTCTAGAACTGCAACAAGCTCAAAACGACGCCGAACGCCAGCAGCAGCTTTTTCGTCAAGGGGCCGTCTCTCAACAGCAAGCTGAAGTTGCCCAAACCGAAGCCCGCACCCGCCAGCAAGTGGTGCGTTCCTTAGAAGAACAAGTCCGCACCCAACAACAAGCCGTTAGCGTCGCCCAAGAAAGAGTTGCCGCCCAAAGAGCGATCGTTAACCAAGCCCAAGAACGCCAAAGCTTTGCCCAACTCACCTCGCCCCTATCGGGAGCCGTTTTAGAGCGAATCCTCGAACCCGGAAACCTCGTGCGCCCCGGAGACGAAATCCTCAGACTCGGCGACTTCAGCCAAGTCAAAGTTGCCGTACAAATCTCCGAACTCGAACTTAGCAACATCCGCACGGGGCAGTCCGTAGAAGTTCGCCTCGACGCCTTCCCCAACAACACCTTTAACGGCGTCGTCAGCCGCATTTCCCCCGCCGCCGATCCCGTCGGTCGTCTCGTCCCGGTTGAAGTCACCATCCCCAATGATAATAATCGCCTGGGTAGCGGTTTGCTGGCCCGCGTCCGCTTTATTGCCGACGATCGCGATAGCCTGATTGTCCCCCAAAGCGCCCTCTCTAAAGGCGACAATGGAGGCCAGAGCAGGGGGCGAGGTTCAGCCCCCTGCTTTAACCCAGGCGAACAAGCCACCGTCTTTATCCTAGAATCGACCGGAGAGGCCCAAACCGTCAGCGCCCGTACCGTCACCCTCGGTCAACAAATTGACGATCGCATTGAAATTCGCTCCGGTTTGCAGCCCGGAGAGCGGTTCGTCCGTCGCAGCAGCCGCCCCTTAGAAGATGGGGAGGCAGTGAGATTAAGCATTTTGTCAGAACAATGATCTCTAGTCCCGGTGTCGTCTGGCACGGGAACTGATGACGAATGAGAATGCCTGTCCTATGACTCGCGAGCGATCGCCCATGACTACCAACAACAAAACTGTCCCCAAGCCTAAAGCCAGCATCAGTGCTACAGCCATTCGCCGCCATATCGGCACCCTGATGATTACCCTGGCGATTATTGCGATCGGCGTATTCTACGTCAATCGATTGCCCGTCGATTTGCTGCCCGCGATTACCTATCCTCGGATTGGGGTACGCCTCAGCGCGCCGGGAATTTCGCCCGAAGTGGCCGTCGATGAAATTACTCGCCCCTTAGAAGAAGCCCTCTCCGCAACTGAAGGGGTGATTCAGGTTTATTCTCAAACCCGCGAAGGACAAGTCAGCGTCGATCTATACTTTGAACCGGGGGGCAATATTGACCAGGCATTAAACGAAGCCACCGCCGCTTTTAACCGTTCTCGCGGTCGCTTGCCCGATACGATTGAAGACCCGCGCCTGTTTAAGGTCGATCCGTCTCAACTGCCGGTTTATGAGTTTGCCCTCACCTCAGACACCTTGCGCGGCGTGGATTTGCGGGTATTTGCCGACGAAGAACTGGCTAGAGAACTCAATGTCGTACCGGGGGTTGCCTCGGTGGATGTGTCGGGAGGCGTGCGCGAAGAAGTCCGGGTGAATTTGGATCTCAACCGGATGCAATCTTTGGGCGTCAGCATCAATCAGGTGTTGAATACCTTGCGATCGCGCAACACGGATATCTCCGGCGGACGCTTGCGAGAAGCGGAATCTGAACCCCTTACCCGTACCGTTGGCCGCTTTAGCAGCGCGGCAGAAATTCGCGACCTCTCTTTTGACGTGGCAACCGCTAGCGGCGACTCTGGCCCGACCCGGCGCGTCTTTTTGCGCGATTTTGCTCAAGTCGTGGATGGCACCGAAGACGAACGGGTTCTGGTTTCCCTCAACGGTCAAAGCGCCGTTAAAGTTAGCATCCAAAAGCAGCCAGACGCTAATACGATTGAGGTGGTTGAGGGCGTGAAGCGGCAGATCGAAACCCTGAGACGATCGGGTCTGCTCTTAGACGATATCACCCTAATTACTACCCTCGATGAATCGCGCTTTATCCAAAACTCGATTAATAACGTGGTGATGGCAGGTTTAACCGGATCGGCTTTAGCGGCGATCGCGGTTTTGATGTTCCTCGGTTCCCTGCGTCAAACTCTAATTATCCTCATTGCCATTCCCCTCGCAACGATGACCGCCGTTATCCTCATGGGGGTGTTTGGATTATCGATTAATATATTCAGTTTGGGCGGTCTAGCGCTGGGCGTGGGGATTGTCGTAGACAACTCCATCGTCATGCTAGAGAACATTGTCGATGGCGTGGAAAAAATGCCGCATCGCAATGGCAATCGTTCGCGCAATACTCAACAAATTATTCAGCAATCGGAACATAGCGCCCAAGAACTCGAATCGGCGCTTTTAGCCTCCACCACGACGAACCTCGTGGCGGTGATGCCCTTCTTGCTGATTGGCGGGTTTATTGCCTTACTGTTTAATGAGTTAATTCTGACCATTAGTTTTGCCGTCGCCGCCTCCCTCGTCATTGGGATTACCGTCGTTCCGGCTTTAACTTCCCGCCTGCTGGCCGTCTCTTGGTCTAGCCGCATCCGCGAGTTTTGGGCGTTGCGCGAATTTAATCGCCGCTTTGAACAAGCCACCGCCGGTTATGCCTGGTTCTTAAGGCAGGTGTTGCGCTGGCGGCTGTTGGCGATCGCCCTCGCCTTTGTTATCCTCGGTGGCGGTAGCTTCCTGATGGTGGGGCATATTCCCCAAGAAATTCTGCCGCGCATCAATACGGGACAAGCGCGTCTGATTGCTCAATTTCCCCCCGGTACGGACTTAAATACCAACCGCACCGTGATGGCAGAGATTGACCGCATTCTCCAAGAACAGCCAGAAACGGAGTATGTCTTCTCCACCGTTGGCGGCTTCTTGTTTGGGGCGAATACCAACGAAAACCTCCTCCGCGCTAGCAGTACCATTACCCTAAAACCCGGAACCAACGTCGCGGCGTTTGCAGAACGCGTCACCCCGGAGTTTAACCAACTTAACTTAATCGACACCCGCATCCGCTTAGTTCCCGAATCCGTTCGGGGTCTAATTCTGAATAACTCTCCCGTTCGGGGGGCAGAAATTGACCTGGCGCTGCAAGGAAACGATAGCCAAAGCTTGCGAGAAGCCGAACGCCTGGTGATGAGGGCATTAGATGAGAATGTTACCTTAGCGCGATTCCGACCGGATGGCGACCCCAACCAACCAGAGGTGCAAATTCTCCCCGACTGGGAACGACTCGCCCAGGTGGGATTAACCGCGCAGGATATTGGCGATACTCTCGCAACGGCTATCCAAGGTTCAACGCCCACCCAATTGCAACGGGGCAACCGCTTAATCAATATTCGGGTACAGTTGCAAGATGGGGCCGTGCGCCAAGTCCAACAATTACAACGCCTACCTTTATTTGCGGCTAACCGCCAACAAATTCGCCTAGGGGATGTCTCCCGGATTGAACCCGGACAAGCGCCTGGAGAAATTCGGCGGATTAATCAGCGTCAAGTTGCCTTAATTGCTGGAAACTTAGTAGAAGGGGCAAGCTTAGGGGATGCGATCGCGCAAATGGAAAATGCGATCGCGCCTCTCGATTTACCTGAAGGCGTTTCAATTCTCCCCAGTTCTTCAGCCCAAGCTACCCAAGAGTTACAGAGTGCGTTAAGAGTGTTAGGAGGGTTAGCGGCGTTCCTCGTGTTTGTGGTCATGGCCGTGCAGTATAACTCCTTAATCGATCCGCTGGTGATTATGCTGACGGTTCCCTTAGCCTTAGCTGGGGGGATTTTTGGTCTATTTATCACCCAAACGGCGATCGGTGCTACGGTGATTGTCGGCGCAGTCCTGTTGGTAGGGATTGTGGTCAACAACGCGATTATTATGGTGGAGTTGGCCAACCAGATTTACGAACAAGCTGGGGGTGAATCAGCCAGTCGCCTGTCAGCGATTCTTAAAGCTGCCCCCCAACGCCTCCGCCCAATTATGATGACGACCATTACCACGGTTTTAGGTCTATTCCCCCTCGCGTTAGGGGTGGGTGAAGGGTCAGAATTTCTGCAACCGCTAGGCGTGGTTGTCTTTTCAGGTCTTTCTCTAGCAACCCTGCTGACGTTGTTTATTATTCCCTGTTTCTACGTCCTCCTCCACGAACTCTTCGGCGGTGGCGGGCCTAAGACACTCAAGGGTCAAATTCACCAAATCAAATCTCTGCGAACTCGCGAAACGACCAAGGTAGAAGCCAAATAATACCCGGTTTGGGGCTAGTTTTAAGGCGAGGGGCTTCAACTCCCCTCGCCTTAATTTATGGTCTAATGCTTGGTTGACTGACAAAACTCCCAAAACCTTGATTCTTTGGTAGGTTGGGTTAGCCTTAGCGTAACCCAACGAAACCGCTAAAAGATTTGTCAGTCAATTAGGGTCTAATGCATATCGTAGCCAAACACATTGGGGTCAACTTCCCCTAGGGCGACATCGGCTAATCCATATTCTGCCCAACGTCGATCCACCATTGCTGCAACATCTGCATCGGATTTTAACGGTGCGCCCCATTCATGTTGGGTTTCTGGATAAACTTTAGTGGTGGCATCAATGCCCATTCTGCCGCCTAAACCGATTTTTTCGCTAGCAAAATCTAGGGTATCAAAGGGCGTTTCGGGCAAGATAAAGACATCTCGACAGGGGTCTACCTTAGAAGAAATTGCCCAAACCACTTGACGCGGATCGCGGATGTTAATCTCTTTATCCACGACAATCACAAACTTGGTATAGGTGAATTGCGGTAACGCACTCCAAAAAGCCAGGGCGGCGCGACGGGCTTGTCCGGGATAAGCTTTATCAATGGAGACGATCGCCGCTTTGTAACTTAGCGCTTCCATTGGTAGGAAGAAATCAACAATTTCCGAGACTTGTTGGCGCAGAATGGGGGTATAAATGCGGTTAAGCGCGATCGCCATCATCGCTTCTTCCTTGGGAGGCCGACCGCTAAAGGTGGTGAGATAGATTGGATCTTGACGATGGGTCATGCAGTGGAAGCGAACTAACGGCGAATCTTCCACGCCGCCGTAATATCCCATGTGATCGCCAAACGGCCCATCGGGTAATACCTCCCCTGGGGTAATCGTCCCTTCTAAGACAATTTCTGAGTCTGCGGGAACCTCTAAATCCACCGTTTTGCATTTTGCGAGGTTAACGCCAGAACCGCCATATAAGCCCGCAAATAGCCATTCTGAGAGGTCTACAGGAATTGGGGTAGCAGCGGCCATAATAATTAAGGGGTCTACGCCCAGCGCGATCGCCACTTCTAACTTTTTCCCCCGTTCCGCCGCTTTCCGCAAGTGCCTCGCCCCCCCACGCACGGATAGCCAATGCACGGTCATGGTATTTTTGGATTGCAATTGCAAGCGGTACACCCCAACGTTGGGAATTCCCGTTTCGCAATCCTTGGTAATCACTAAACCGAGGGTGATAATCTTGCCTGCATCCCCACAATACGGGCGAATCATGGGAATCGTATTCAAGTCTAACTCTTCCCCTTGACTGACCGTTTGCTGACAGGCCGGAAAAAAGTCTCGTCCCGGTTTCGCCTTCACCACATCAAACAAGACCTTACCAAAATCAATCGCTTGGGACAGCTTTTTCGGAGGTTTGGGTTGCTGTAACATTCCCAACTTTTTCCCCAGTTCTTCGAGTTCCTGGGGATGTTGCATATTCATCGCCCAACAGATCCGTTCTACTGTCCCCATCAGGTTAACGGCTACGGGGAAGGGCGATCCTTTGACATTCTCAAAGATTAATCCAGGGCCGCCTGCTTGCAACATCCGGTTAGAAATCTCAGCAATTTCTAAGTCGGGATCGACCAAAGCCTTGATACGCTTCAGTTGTCCGCGTTCTTCTAAAAGTTTGATAAATCCCCGTAAGTCTCTGGCCATGATCTTAAACAATGATGAAGTCACTGCCTTTATTATGGGCTGAACCGCCACAGGTCAGGAAAGGGGCGATCGCGCGTTGTATTGAAAAATGCTGACGATCGCGATCGAAGTCAGTATCATTAACTACATCCTGGCTTCAGGACTTATCATCAAGAGAAGGAAAGAATGAAACAAAGAACGCTGATTGGATTGATGTTAGGTTACACCGTTTTGGGAACCTCCATTTCAAAAGTAGCGGCCCAAACTGCTGCACCTAAAAGCGATACCTACACCAATAGTCAATGTCAAAGAAATCAAAATCTCCCGCAACGCGATCGCTTTACCGTCTTCTATCAAGAAGAATTTGTCGCCCAAAACCAACGCCACTGGCTCTATGCTAGCCGTGCTTTAGATGGCAGTGCAATCTTCTGTCTTTCTCGCCCCAATTTTGAGCAACCGCGCCTATTGAGGTTTAGGGAAATTCAAAATCAGTTTACCGAGAATGTTCGCCGCGATCGCCGCCAAAATACTAGCTTTGTCATCACGATCCGCAATGGAAACGGAATGAATGTCCCGATCAATGCTTATCGGCTAGATTTGGCAAATCCCGCAGAAGCTAAAATTCTTTCCCTCTCAGTTCTCCAAAGAAACGCAGTCTTAAAAGATGGCGATCCTCGCCTTTCTTCTGACGGGAGTTTATACCACACCCATACCTTTACCGGACAAGCCAATCAATCTATTTCTCTTAATCTGCAAAGTCGATCCTTCGATCATTATGTTGCAGTTTTCGATCCCAATGGTCAAAAAATTGCGGAAAGCTATGGCAGAAGAAGCGATGATTTCAGGAGAAATAGAATCTCCGATCTCGTTATCAATCTACCAACCGCTGGTCGCTATCAAGTGGTTGTCAATGGAAGCGATCGCACTAGCGAAGGCGAGTATAGCCTCAACATTAATCGCAATTAGCAACTGTCCTTAAACCGATTTGAAGATCGGGTGTCCTCTCGGTGGGTACTCTTCCTCTTCTTACTCTACATCACACCCCGGAGGATAAATGAAACTCAAACATTTTTTGACGATATTCAGCTTGGCTTTGTTAATTGGATTTCCATCAATTAGGATTAATAAAGCTGCAAATCCCCCAATTGAAAATTTACCCGACGGGATTTATCTTTATGGTGAAACTGCCGAACCCAATCAAGCTGGAGAGCATTACATTGTCTTTCGTAAATCTAACGATCGGTTAATGGGACTCAGTTATTACAGAAATACCAGCGAATACTTTTGCTTTAGTGGAGTAGTGACAGGAAATGTCCTAAGTAATGTCACTTTCTCTGAAACATCTGTACCCGATCCCGACCGTCCTCTCACCGTTTCATTATCGACTGGACATTCCTGGGATCTCAGCAAATTTATACCTGTTAATGGTACTGATAGCCAAGTGAATGCTGAGACGGAAATTGAACGTTGCACTCAATTGTTACAGGGTTCTGTCACCCAATGATACTCTAACTGGAATTCAGTAGGGCTGAGGGCGATCGCTACAATAAAAACACCGCTTGCAATTTCGCGAGGCTTGTCATGACTCCGCAGACTTCCACCGCAGAAAAAACTGAGATTATCTACCCCTCCAGCGACGGACAGCCAATGGCCGACAGTACCATTCAATACCAGTGGATTATTAAAATACAAGGGGGCATTGATGCCCTATTTCGCGAAGATCCCAACGTCTTCGTCGCAGGTGACTTGCTATGGTATCCCGTGGAAGGTAGGCCCGATATCTGCCAAGCACCCGATACAATGGTAGTCTTTGGTAGACCTAAAGGCGATAGGCGTTCTTACCTCCAGTGGCGAGAAGATAACATTACTCCCCAAGTCGTCTTTGAAATTCGTTCCCACAGCGACTCGCAGCGCAAACTCGATAAAAAATTGCCTTCTACAACCGCTACCCCGTTGAAGAATATTACCTCTACGATCCAGAGGATCGCGAGTTAAGGGGATGGTTGCGAACCGAAGGACTTTTAGAAGTCATCGATCCCATTCAAGGTTGGGTAAGCCCTCGCTTAGGCGTTCGCTTTGAGTTAGGCGAGGATGGCTTAGAATTATATCGTCCGGATGGACAGCGGTTTTTGTCTTATCTAGAATTAGACGAACAGCGTCAATCTTTCGCACAACGCGCCGAACAGGAAGCGCAACGCGCCGAACGGTTAGCGGCTAAACTGCGAGAATTGAATATCGATCCCGATAGTCTTTAACGTCTAGAAAGGTGGCGTCGCGCCAGTTGGGGCAAGAGTGTAACCTAAGATACAAATATCTAAGGTGAACTTGCGCGATTCTCTTGCCATAATGAGGAACAACGACTCGATTAGAAGCCAACAGTGCGATCGCCATCTTCATCCAAGATGCAATGTCCTAAATGTCAGTCTACAGAAACTCGGAAAAATGGTCGCGTCAGCGGTAAGCAGCGATACTACTGTAAAAGCTGTCAGCGTTCCTTTCTCCAGGCTGAACTTCTCCCGGTATCAGCATCTATCCAAAATTCTCTCCCCTTGGAACCCGATATTCAAGCCAATGTCTTACCACTCATTGAATATCTTCTTAAACTTCAACCTTCTGAAGGAATTGAAACAACCGTTCGCCAAGTTCTCCAAGCCCTCCATTATTTAAATTCTTTAGATACGCATTCCTGTTCTAACCATTCCTCTCACCCAGAACCTCAAGGACTTTCCTTACTCCTTCTCGATGCAGAGAATATTAAATTCGATCCTCATTTAGAAACCTTTCTCGCCCAGCTTTCCCCTTATCCCCTTAACGTTAAAATTGCCTTTGCAAATTGGAAAAACACCGCAGGCGATAGCGAGTTATACGAACGGGGATATCAGATGATTCACGTTCCTTTAGGGAAAAATAGTGCTGATGCTCAAATGCTAGCAATGGGTTCTGCCATTCGTCTGCATTATCCTCAAGTGAAAGAAGCGTTTATCTGTTCTTCTGATTGGTTGCTGAATCATTTGTGCAACGAACTGCAAAATCAAGGCTTAACCGTTTATCGAGTTCGCCGAGAAGACGATAATTTTAGAATTGAAAATCGCCAAACTGGAGAAGTTCGCTATTATTCAACAACGTATAATGTTGAAGTTCCCACTCCGCTTGATTTAATGCAGAGTATTGAACAATTGATTCAAGCCGAACATCAATCCCTAACAGAACGCTTGGTACAATTGTCAACAGTCATGAATTTAGTTCAACAAAGAGCCGCAATTGAGAAACAGGAAAAAGCCCGAATCTCTCCTAGTCTTGATGGATTATCATCAGCAGACAAGCCTATAGAGTCCCAGTCATTACCCGAACCCCCGCCCGAAAATATTGTTCATCCAGAGATTAAAACGCGTGCAGAATTAGAGAAAGCCCTAATTAAAATTGTGGCAAATCTCACAGCAGAATCGCCAGGACAATACATTAGTATCTCTAAGCTAAGTAGCGAGTTTCATCAGCAGTACGGAAAAACCTACAAAGAAATGAGCGGAACTCTAGGAATCAAAAATAAATTCCTCAATTTCCTCCAGGCTTGCAGCGCTTTAATTATCAAAAAACAGGGTACGGTTTACGAGGTTGCAATTCGCCTAAATGAAGTTGCTCAAAACAATGGTGATTCTGCATAAAAAATATATAGGCTTTCCTGACTTTGTAGAGAACGTCCCTACTCTATTCATAGATATCCTAACTGCCTTGGCGGTTGCTATATCTCTATGTCGTCTGTATATCCTCCTCAAAGCCGATCTGTTATTCTCAAAAATTAGGGTACGTCGGTTTCGTTAACAAGCTGTAAAATACTGTTGCATAAAGGTTCTGATATCCAAAAGCCAGCATCATTAATCAGCGCCTTCAATAAAGGTTTTACTTCAGCGATCAATCCCTGGCTTTTTGCTTCAACTAAAACACCTAAAATTCCTATGTATCGGAGGTTCAGCTTGGTTGCTACTAGCCTACCACGACGTTCATCAATCAAAACTCGATCGGATTGGATTTCAACTGCTAAGGCGATCGCTTCTGCTTCTCCAATATCTAGTTCATTACTTAGGGCTTCCACAAGCGTGCGATCGCTAACAGCACGAGTTTGAATCCAGTCAAAAGTTTGTACTTCAGTCGCACCTGCAACCGGAAAATTAGGATCGGTAAGTTCTCGATAAACAGCTTCAGGGATCAGAACTGTTCCGTACAGTTGATGAAGAAGATGAAGATAATTGATTGCAGCAAGGTTATTGATAGGCGATGTGTCACTGACAATAATCACAATCTGCCTATCTCCCGCAGATTTTGAATGTCCTGTTCAAAATCTTCTACCCCATAATGTACCGGAATGTGGCGGCTAGCCAGTAGGTGTTGAAATGCGACGCGATGCATCCCTGCAAATCGACTAGCTTGAGCAAGGGTAAGCTTGTCCCTTTGAAAGAGCATGACAGCAATTTCTTGACGCATTTCAGCCTCAGTCATGCGAGTTACGGTTAAAATTTCGTCAGGGACAACAACACTCATGTATTAATCTCTCGCTACTTTTACTATTTTATGATTCTGAGTCAGCAAATGCCTATGTTCCGCCCGAACTCGATAACACGGCGTTGGTACAGATAGTCGCGTAGGTTGGGGTGAGGTACGAAACCCAACACAACCCTTGCTGCTGTTGGGTTTCGCAAGGCTCAACCCAACCTACCACAGCTAGATAGAAATAGATTTATTCACCTGCGATTTTGGTTTAAGTCCCGTTAACAACGCCGCAGGCGGCTGAGAACTAAAACAATTTCATCAATGGCTTGTCGAGTATTTGCCTGTGGGAGAATTGAGTGATTGCTGAGAATGCTAAAGGCGAGGGGTTCAAAATCGGGAATTTCTAAATAACCTGATAATGCCATGACACCCCCTAGAGAACCCGTTTTTCCTTGCAGGTTTCCGGCGACTGGGGTTTGGCGAAAACGGTTGCGTAGGGTGCCGTTTTCGGCTGCAACGGCTAAAGAATTCCGGTAGACTTGGGCGTAGGGCGATCGCGCCATCAATTGCAGCGATCGCACAATGGCTTCGGGAGAGGCTAAATTTTGCCGCGATAACCCGGAAGCATCTGCGAGTTGGTAGCTATTGGGATCGACACCCAGTTGCGTCAGAACCGCTTCCACCTGGCTTAATGCGTTCCTATCGGGTTCTCCCAGTTGGCGCACTAACGCTTCTGCATAAATATTATTACTCCACCGATTCGTTTCAACCAGTAACTCCGATAAGGGTGGCGAGTCTACAAAGGCGAGAGGGGGGTTTGACAAGGGAGTGAACTGTGCAGTTAGGGAGGTTTGTTGAACGGTTATCCCCGATGCTTGTAAGATTTGCTGGAAGCGGCTTAAGAAGCGGTTCGCCGGATCGGTGACAGCAATTGAGGTGGTTTCTGAGTCGGAACCCACGTGCAATTGTCCCCTTACTCGTAAAATGGGTTGGCTGAGATCGCGTCCAACCTGAATAAACTCGCGTTCTGTGGTGGCGACGGTTGCAGACTGGTTCTCAATTTGCCAAGTTTCGTTATCTTGAGGGTCTTCCCACTCGACGCGCAAGGGTTCGCCTAATGCTTGGGGAACTAAGCGGAAGCTAATCGCATTTTGATTTAAGATTAACCGATTAATGGGCGCACCGTAACCGGCTTGAACGTCTTCCCAGTCCCAAGTAGGGTTAACGGTTTCCTCTTGGGGTGCAAAGTCGTCGCCGATGAGTTGGGAAACTTGCTGAATTCCCTGCTGTTGTAGTTGTTGCGCGAGTTGTTGCAGTTGGGTATCGCTGAAACTTGGATCGCTGCGTCCGCTGACTGTAATTTGAGTGCGATCGCTACTACCATACACAGCAGTACGGATGCGATAGGTTGGGGTGAGGCGCTGCAAAACTGCGGCGGTGGTGAGGAGTTTAACGTTGGAGGCGGGAATAAAGTATTTTTCGGCGTCGCGACGGTAGAGGGTATCTGAAGTATTCAAAGAACTCACTAAGATTCCCCAACGCGATCGCGCAAACTCCGGTCGGGAGATAATGGCGTTAATCTCTGTCGATAAGTTCGCCACACAAACTCCTGGAGAAGATGCACTCGCAGAATTACCTGCGCTTAAACTACTCAACCCAAGCAGCAAACTCAAGAAGGTCTTTTTAATAAACGCCGTTGACTTCTTCTGAATACTCAGCACTCACTTCCCCCCATCTCCCCATCCTCTTCCGTACTCAGACTACGGTTACAGTCTGACCCATTTGGGCGGATTTTTGTGCCGCATTAGCCACTTTGAGACTATATAAGCTGGCTTGCGGGGTGACATAAAGCGGGGTGCCTTCACTGAGGTAGTCTAATACCCGTTGCGTGTCTTGGACAAATAATCCCCGACGGCCCCCAACTTCAATGGGGGTGGTGGTTTCACCTTGCACTAAGGTTCCCGTATCGCCATCAAAGATTAGGGTACCGCGATCGCCGTAGACTTCAAATAAGCGCACGGAACTTGAAAAGACTTCCCCTTTACCATAGGCGACTTCTGCGATCGCGCCGCTATTTAAATGAAATTGTCCCACGCACAGGCACGCCGTAAAGCGCGGTAGGTCTCCCCAGTAACGTTCTTGACAGTTGACGCTTTTAACGGAACCAAACGCATCGGTGAGGCGATGCAGCCGAGACAGCGCCGCCGCGAAGGGAAAGCCAAATAACTCTTGATGGTACGTCCAGCGCTGCGGGGCCGGATTTTGCGGGTTAATGGTAGAGTAGCGCAGATAAACGGGGGTACCAATTTGAGGCAGATGTTGTTTTAAAGATTGATGCACGCCTCCTAAGAGTTCAATATGTTCGACGTGCAAGAGTTTTCCCCGTGCGGCGGCTAAGTCGATCAGTTCGGCGGCTTCTGTGGCGTTTAGGGAGAGGGGATACTCTACAATGACGTGCTTATCGTGGTTCAACGCGGCGCGGGTGATTTCGCCATGATCGCGGTTAATGGTGCAAATACAAACGAGATCGATTTCGGGATGCTTAGCCAGATCTTGCCAGCTTTCAACGACCTGTGTATTCAAGCTACGAGCAAATTCTTGGGTTTTTTCTACTGTATGACCTGCAATGGCGAAAAGTTGCGATCGCTCATCGTCTCTGAAGGCTTGCGATCGCAGTTTTGCTGCAAAACCTGTTCCGACAATCCCAACGCGAAGCGGTTGTTGCATATTGGCTCCCTTACACCTTTTTGTTTGTTTCATCCTACAGCAACTCGGTTTTGCCATTTATTGAGAATAATTAGCATTTGAATCTCAATTTCACGAACTCAGATCTGGGTCAATTTCTGAATTATTCAGAAAATATTTTGATTTCTAGAGCCAAGAATCTGCAACAATTTGGAGCAACCGTAGCGCGATCGCCCAAGCTTGTACGCCAGCTATTTGCAGCGTTTAAATTCTTAATTTTATAACACTGAGGGAGAATTCCCCACTAGCTCAAGAGGGGGGGAACGAACAACCCCTTGATTTTCCGAAACAGATATAAGCAATCAAGATAAAATTAGGAAAATTTATAATAAATCCCGTTCGTTCTCCGCCTTAAACAAGTGTAAAAATTCCGGTTTTTTCCCCTAATATCAAAGATGAAGCAAACCTGATGCAAAACAAATAAGCTGATATAGACCGCTGATTTGTATTAGGTAAGCTTATACCAAAGATTGGACCATTGAGAGGACTGCTACATGGCAACGTACAAAGTCACCCTGATTAACGAGGCTGAAGGGCTGAACACGACCATCGAGGTTGACGAAGATACTTACATTCTTGACGCTGCGGAAGAACAAGGTCTGGATCTGCCCTATTCTTGCCGTGCAGGTGCTTGTTCTACCTGTGCAGGTAAAGTGGCTGAAGGCGGAATCGACGCGATCGATCAATCCGATCAATCCTTCTTGGATGACGATCAAATCAACGAAGGATATGTTCTCACCTGTGTAGCTTATCCCCGTTCCGACTGCACGATCCTGACCCACCAAGAAGAAAACCTCTACTAAGAGGAAATCTATAGCAACCCAAAAATTGCCCTTGAGGATTGCTATAAATTCCTACAAAAGGAGAGATGCACGCCCCTGACCTGGGTGAAATGCACTCTCCTTTTTCTAGTTTAACGAACAACCCTAAATTCGAGCTTCTAAGGAGCCACTTGGCTGGCCACCGGAGAGGGATTTTGCCAAAAGACAATAGAGTCATTCAGCGGTTGAACTTGGGTTCCGGGGAAGTAGAAATTGAGAATTTGCTGACTAGACCATCCCAATTTCCCTAAGCGATAGGAACCGCTTTGACTTAAGCCAACCCCGTGACCAAATCCGCCTCCGACAAACGCGTAACCCTTCAAACTTCTATCGGGATTGTAGATCGGATCGAGATAAAAGAGCGTGCTAATCGGCGGATAGAAGGCATTGCGGATGTCATCCTTGAACACCTCAACCACCCCCACATCGGTTTGGACTTCCATTTTCAGGACGCGTCCAGCAGGCGATCGCTCTGTCACCCGAACTTGCTGTACCGTTTTCATCTTCGCCATCGGGTGATTGCGGCGTTGCAAGAATTTTGCAAAACATCAGCAATCCCCTGGAGGGTTGCTTCTTCGCGCCACCGGAATAACTCCCAGTCATCCTCATTAAATCCCTTTTTGAGATTCATAAAGGCGCGGAAATTCTGCTCGTTCTGGAGGGGACGGCTGGATAAGTCCCAGGAATTCGCCACCGAATCCACAACCGCCCTTAAATAGGGTCGTTCCGGGCCATCCCACACATCATTAAACGGAGCCGTCACGCCACCGGCGTTAGAGGAATAGAGCGCATCTACCAATTCGTTGTTATAGGTCAAAACTTCGCCGCGCGTGGCAGCAATGGCGCGATCGCTAACTGCGAAGACCTCCGTTAACCCCTTATACACCTGACAATCGGTACTCGCGCAAATCTCATAATTGTCAATCGTAAACCGTCGCAGATTTCGCAGCGCATAGGTTCTCGCCAAAATCGCCTGAGCCTCAATCGCCGTTGGAGGGGCGCTAATGCCAATTTCGTGCGGGACAACCCCCCGTAAATAAGTCTCTAGCGGCACATCGTTAACTAGCGTATAACTGCCGTAGGCATTGAGTTGCAAGCGCAATCTCCCCCCGTACAAGCGGCTATTGTTAGCGCGATCGCCCTCCTGCACCTGGATCGCATTATTGCCGCTCGTCACCTCTAGCTGATGCCGATTGTAGCGGTAGCCATTGAGAATCCAGTAGGCTTGGGGCATTTGCCGCAAAACGCGGGTTTGGATATGCGTTGTTGTATCTCCTTGGGCCTGCAAACTTTGCAGCAGCAAACGTCTGAGTAGCGGCGTATTATAAACATCCCGCTTCGCCCACACTTGCCAGCGGTCGGGGTTGGCAACCTCGGTTTCAATGCCTCTGGCTTGCCATTCCAAAGCACTCGCCTCAGCACTTTCAAAACTGCGATGGGTGCTTAAAACCACGCGCTCGTCTACTAACGGGACGGGGAGAGGACGTTCGGCCACTTGCAGCTTAATGCTATCGGTGGTTAGGGTTGCCGGGCCGTCTACCGTCGCGTAATTGATCGTTAAGCGATCGCCTCCCGTCGCCTTCAGCGTTAGCGTATCCGTCGGCTTTTCGCCAAACCGTTGCACCACGCCCACCTTTAGCACGCGATCCGCATTACTTTGCCCCCAAGCGGTTGTCGCTGCTACGCCCACCCAGCACGCTGACATCAAGGCTGCACTTGCCCAGGTTTTGAGCGTTTGACGGGTCAAGTCAGAAAACAGTTGGAGGGGATTACCACTTTGCTGCATCTGTAGTCTCATGAAGATTGCCAATCGCAAACACTATAGCTTAATTGAATCGGGGGAATCCGCGAGTAGATTTGAGAAAATTTAACTTGCAACTCGAAGTCATAATGAGTATGATTAAGGAAGTGAAGCCATAATCCGATCGTCGCCATGCTCAGAGTCGAAGAAATCCCCCTCAACCAAATTCGTCGTCCCTTACCTAGACAAACAGACTCCACAAAAGTTGCGGCCCTGATGGAATCCATTCAAGCCGAAGGACTCCGCGAACCCATCGACGTTCTGGAAGTCGAGGGCCAATACTACGGCTTCTCCGGCTGCCACCGTTACGAGGCTCACCAACGCCTCGGCAAAGAAACCATCCGCTGTCGCATTCGCCGCGCCCCCCGCGCCGTCTTGCAGAAGCATCTAGCCTAATCTCCCAAAGGGATTAACTGATTAAACTTTAGGCCCCAAGGATGATTCAGGTCGCGGAGGTTATTCGATACAACAAAACATGGAACGTCCCTGAAACAAACCCAGATTTAGTAACTAAACACGAGAGGAACTATGCAAACTCTAGATCAAGTCCAAAAAGTAGATATCGGAATTGACGAAAACAGTCGTCAGCAAATTTCAGAAGGGTTATCTCGCGTCTTAGCAGACACCTACACCCTTTATCTGAAAACCCATAACTTCCACTGGAACGTTACAGGGCCGATGTTCCAAACACTACACATGATGTTTGAAGAACAATACACCGAACTGGCAACTGCCGTAGATGACATTGCAGAACGGATTAGAGCCTTGGGATATAGCGCCCCCGCAACTTACAGCGAATTTAACCGCTTGACTTCTATTCCCGAAACCCCTGGCGTTCCCAAAGCCGAAGAGATGATCCGCTTGTTGGTTGAAGGTAACGAAGCCGTTGTGAAAACGGTTCGCCAAGCTTTCCCCGCCGCCGAAGATGCACGCGACGAATCCACCGCCGACTTGTTAGTCGAACGGATGCGGATTCACGAAAAAACCGCTTGGATGCTGAGAAGCTTGTTGCAATAATTGACCCTCATGGGGAATCCTCTGCGGGGGGGTTCCCCCCTCACAGATTTGGCTGTATCCGGTTGCTTGGCAAAACGATACAGCCAAATTCTCGTATTTCCTAGAGAATAGAAGACAGACCTGCTCTATTAGGACTGAAGCTCTATGGGAAAGAATAATAATCACAAGCAAACGCTCTACCCCAGTCGTATAGACTTGCCTGAAAATACGAGAGCGAAAGTTGTTGGACTGCTCAACGAAACCTTAGCCAGTACCCTAGACCTTAAAACCCAGGTGAAGCAAGCGCACTGGAACGTTAAGGGCATGGATTTTTACCAACTGCACGAACTGTTTGACGAAATGGCTGGCGAACTTGAAGAGTTTGTGGATATGGTTGCCGAACGGGCAACCGCTTTGGGTGGGTTAGCCAAAGGGACAGCCAGAGTTGCCGCCCAAGACTCAATCTTGCCAGAGTATCCCTTTGATATTCTTGATGGTAAGAGTCACGTTACCGCACTGGCCGATCGCTACGCCCCCTACGCCAAACACATTCGCGAAGCGATTGATAAGAGCGATCGCTGGGAAGATAAAGATACCGCCGACTTGTACACCGAAATCTCCCGCGCCATTGACAAGCGCCTGTGGTTCCTAGAAGCCCATCTCCAAGCGGCTGAAGTCGCCGCCGCACCCGAAAAAGAGAAAGTCAAAGGCTAATGTCTCAGGATGCAACCCACTCGTTATTAGAGTTGATGCAACGGGTGGGAATTTCTAGCTTCAAGGCTTTAAGTCGCGTGTCTGGCGTCTCCGAACGCCAGTTACTTTATTTACGACGCGCCCAAGTTCAACGCTTGCGCCTAGAAGTGTTTTTTAAACTAGCCCCCGTTTTACAAGTCCCTGTTGGCGAGTTATTAGCAACGTTTGCGGGTGTGGGAGAGGCTTCTGGAGAGTTGCGCCAAGCTTACGAACGTTTAGAAGCCCAACTTCAGGTACAGCGTCAGGAACTGTTACAGGAGTTTCAGCAGGCGAGTTTAGATACCTTAGAAACCTGGCTGAGAAATTGGCCGATAGCCGTTGCTAAGGTAAAAGAGGGGACTTTAAATGACCCGATGACGCTGGTGCGCTTGGTGCAGCCTGTCGAAAAGCTGATGCAACAATGGGGGGTAGAACCGCTAGCCCAGGTGGGCGATGAGGTGGCTTACGATCCGCAATGGCATACTTTGAATGAGGGTAGCGCTCAACCGGGCGATCGCGCTATCGTGAAACGACCCGGCTTCCGCCAAGCTGACAAACTCCTCCATCGTTCTCTGGTCGTTCCCTTAAAGGATTGAAACTGGTGTTTAGTGCAACTTTGTCAACGCAAGATAGTTTTGCCATTACATTTGCGCCCCTTTCCCTGGACGAAATCTACGCGTTAGCAGACGATCCGGCGAATGGGGCAATTGTGGTGATGAGCGGAACCGTACGCCACCAAACGGACGGTAAGCCTGTGGTTGCCTTAGACTACCAAGCTTATGAGCCAATGGCGATAGAAGTGTTTCGCCAAATTGCTGCCCAAATTCGCACCACCTGGCCGGATGTTAATCGCGTTGCCATTCACCACCGGGTGGGTAAATTGAAGATTGGCGAAATTAGCGTATTAGTGGCGGTTGGCTGCCCCCATCGGGGAGAAGCGTTTGCAGCCTGTCAATATGCGATTGATACGCTTAAACATAATGCCCCGATTTGGAAAAAAGAGCATTGGGCGGATGGTTCTAGCACCTGGGTGAGTATTGGGGCTTGCGAAACGGGGGAGAACAATTGCTAGCGGTAGGGAATTTGCAGGGTAAATTCTGTTCCTTTTCCGGGGGTGGAATGACAATTGAGTTCGCCGCCGTGATGTTCGACAACAATGGAATAACAAATGGCTAACCCTAAACCTGTCCCGGAACCGACGGGTTTGGTGGTAAAGAAGGGATCGAAAATTTTGGCGAGAACGGTAGGGGACATGCCCACCCCATTGTCGGAAATTTGAATTTGAATCGTTTTGGGGATACCTTCAATGACCCGATCTTCTAACAATTCAGTCCGGATCGCAATCTGAGGTTCTGGGACGGCAACCGCTAGATGATATTTTTCATCTAAGGTGTCGATGGCATTGCTGAGAATGTGCATAAACACTTGATTGAGCTGACCCGCATAGCATTCTACCTGGGGAAGGGTTCCATAGTCTTTAATCACTTGGATAGCCGGTCGATGCTTTTGCTCTCGCAGACGGCTTTGCAAAATGGCTAGGGTGCTTTCTATGCCTTCGTGAATATCAACGGGTTTTTTCTGGGCTTGATCCAGTCGGGAGAAACTTCGCAGCGCTTTGACAATTTGAGAGATCCGTTCTGCCCCTACCTGCATAGACTCTAAGATTTTGGGTAAGTCAGCAACCAAAAATTCTAGATCGATGTTGTCTTTTTGGGCTTCAATTTCGGGTAGGGGATGGGAATAGTGACGATCGTATAGGGCTAACAGGTGCAGCAGGTCTTCGGTGTAGCGAGAAACATGGGAGACATTGCCATAGATAAAGTTAATTGGGTTGTTGATTTCGTGGGCGATACCTGCCACTAACTGACCGAGACTCGACATTTTTTCAGTTTGGATCAGTTGGGCTTGGGTGCGGCGGAGTTGTTGCAGGGTTTGTTCTAATTCGTGGGCTTTTTGTTCTAGGCTGTCGCTGTAGGCTTGAGATTGATTGCGGGAAAGTTTGAGTTGGCGGAGCATTTGGTTGAAGTTATGCGCCAAAATCCCGATTTCATCTTCCGTTAAAATGGGGGCTTCTCGATCGAGTTCTCCGGCGGCAATTTGGGTGCTGGTTTCGGCGATCGCTAAAATGGGTTTAGTAATTTGGCGCGATAGCCAATAGACGCCGACCGAAAGCGCGATCGCAGAGAACGCACCAATTAACGCGATGGTGACGGCTAATTGTCGGGCGGGTGCAAGGGCTTCGGCTTGCGCCATTTCCACTAAAAGGGCTAAGTCGCGATTGTTCAGCCAGCGATACACCCCAATCACCGGAACCCCGGCATAGTTGAGATACAGCCCCGAACCATTTTGTCCGAGCATTGCTTGTTCAATGGCAAAGCTGGTGACGGATTCAGTAGGAGATTCGGGAAGGGGAGACGCGCCAGAAATAAAGGCATTGCCAGTCACCATAAACCCCACCAGATAAGCTTCCCCGGTTTTCCCCAAGCGATTCCCTTCGCGGATAATTCGATCGATGCGTTCTAAATCGAGTTGAGTGGCCAATAAGCCGATGCGATCGCCATTGGCATTGCGAATGGGGGTAGCCAGAGTAATTGCCGGTTTCCGAGTCCTTGGAGAAATATAAAAAATGGGGGCAAAGTCGGCACCGATGGCGACTTTTTCGAGAAAGGTAATATTGGCTGCAATCTCATAGGTTCTTTCCCGTTCGGGTTGAGACGACAATAAGACGCGGCTGCTGCCATCTAACACATAAATCTCTTGCAGATTGGGTTTTAGACGAATGACCCTTTGCAGATAAGCGTCAAGATCCGCTTTCGCTTGTTGATGTTGGGGGGTAGTTGAAGCCGTCTCCAGTAAGATTTGCAAGCGCGTTTGCACGTCCGGAAGATGCGTGGTAAGCAGAAAATCGCGTTGCTGATCCTCAAACCAACGGGCAAGTTCGCCTTCTTTGAGGGTGGCGGTAATACTGAGTTGATTGAATGCAGATTCCTTTAAAGATTGGCGGGCCTGCAAATACGCAACGCAACTGATGGTACTCACCGTCAGCAGAGACAGGAGTAGAAAGTAACTTGCAAGTCGGCTGGTGAGGTGCTGCTTCCAAAACTTCATCACAAATTTTGAGTTTAAAACCTCATCTGGCAACAGCTTTGTCTTAACGTTGAAAATTGGAGTCCCGCAGGGCTTGCAGGAGGGCTAAAGCGAAAAGTCTGTGCCAACATACAACTCCTTACAGGGTGGAAGCGTAGGGATCGCCAGGATTTTAGCAGCCTCAACTATTGCCATTGTGCAAAAATCTCTTGGATGCGGGCGATCGCTTCTGCGGCGGCTTGTTCGGGGGAAACGCCTTCTACGATAACCCGATGCAATGCTTTTCCCCAAACATAATCTTCTTGGACTTGGCTGTAAGCTGGATTAATTGCCGTATAAAACGTGCGGGTTGGCTTTTCTAGTAAGGTTTTAGTGACAGCGCTGATATGAGGATCGGCCCGATCTTGCCAAAAAGGGTCTTTCCAGACGGGAGAGAGAACGGGAAAATACCGTCCCCCAGATTGTTTGAGAAATTCGGCTAGGGTTTCCGGCTGGCTGATGTATCTTAAAAAGTCTTTAGCCAGTTCGGATTGTCTGGCATTTTTAAATACAATGACCTGACGCACAGAAGTGAGGTGGCGCATGGGTTCGCCGCTTGGTTTTTTAGGGAAATCTACGGTTCCTAACTGGTTTAAGTAAATTTCGCGATTTTGACGCTGCGATCCGGGAATGGATAGGGTGGCATTGGGGGTCATCAAAACCGTGCGGTTGAGCAGATGGATGTTATTGTCAGGACTGAGCCATTCAATCGCATCTGGGGCGATCGCACCCTGTCGGTAATGTTGGGCATACCAGGTGAGGAGGTTGGCGAGGTTTTGGCGCAGTTTAGGATCGTTGGCTAAAACTTGACCTTGAGCATCTAACAGTTCTACGTCAAACGCCTCTAGCATTTGTTCAAATAGAAAGTTAGTATCGGCCGATCCGACAGACAGGGTAAGACCTAACGCTTCAATATCCAAGTTTTGGGTATTGCGGAGTTGGGTTTTGGCGGTTTCCCAAACTTGCCAGAACCCCTGCCAATCTTCGGGAATTGTGGTAATTCCGGCTTGCTGAAGGAGGTCGCGCCAGTAAAAGATGTGGATGCTAGATTGCTGAATGGGGATGGCGTAGTAGCTGCGTTTTTTCTCGACGTTGTTATAGAGGTGAACGGCATCAAGTACGCTTTGGGGGTAGAGGGCTTTTTGCGGTTCGATGATGTCGGAGAGATCGAGGAGTTTTCCTTCCCAAGCAAAGCGGGGAAATAAGGTGCCGCTACCGAGATCGGAGTAGAGTACGTCAGGGGGGGTTCCCGCTTGGATGGCGCGTTGGGCTTTGGAAAGCAAGTCGTCAGGGGTTTGTAAAAAGAGTTGGACTTTGACGCCGCTTTGGGCTTCCCAGTTTTTGATAATTCGGTTTAAAGCTTCATCTTCGTCTTGGTTAAAGCCTTTATCCCACCAAACTTGTAGGGTGGGGAGTTCGCTAGTCGGTTGGTTGGAGACTGAGGAGACTGTAGGGGTGGAACGAAGGTTACAGGCGATCGCACTTAAGCTAACCAGAACGATCGCGATCGCCATTTTCAACCACCGCTTGTACCGGCTTCTTAGCTTCGGAAGTCTGGGGAATGTCTGAAATTTAACCTTCATGGGGCATACTTTGAGGTTTTGTCTAGCGAGATCGACTGAGGCTTACCCTATTCAAGCGGTGTAATTTCGTGAAATTACGGGACTGCATTTAGGAGAATATCTCATTTTAAGTAAGAGACGTTGTATTTTAGACATCTCCTGAGAAAAGTTAAAATTTCTTTTTACTGGATTCAATGAGCAAAGCTGGATTTACCCCGATCGCCAGCCTCAATCCACTATCAACTGAAGTCTTTTTTCAACACTCAGACATTTGTTGTTGAAAAGGAGTGTAGGAGATAACAATCTAACTTTAAATTCAAAGATGAAACCGCTTTCATTCCCCTCGCCCTAGGGATGAGGAGAAGTTTCGCTACCCGCACCCTCCCTCAGTACCGCATTTCAATCAACGATTCAATGTTTAATAAATTCAGTAATTTCTCGGTTGGATTTCCCTGATGTAAGCGCTTACTCTAGAAAAGAATGTCTCAAATTACCATGACTCAATAAATTGAGATCTGGAAATAACTTGCATCGCCGATTCATGTCACGCTGAAAGACATTTTATTCTTTCTCAAGAAATGGATTCCCACGCAATCGGGAAATCAGGGTTTTTGCAAATACCATTCAATCTTTAAGGCTTTCTTCTGAAGGGAAAGCATGATTGAAATCTACCCCAAATATTGAAATCAGGTTTATCAAATTAGATCGAGTGTTATGGGTTACTTTCAACCCATAACCCAGTTGCTGCTGTCAAGATTCAATCAACCCCGATCCAGCGGATGCATCTACCCTATTGCATTCATTGGAGTGGTTTAAGTGCTTACCCCTTATTTACCTCAATCTTCCCCTACGAGATTAGCCTTAATTGATGCTAATCTAGACCATTATCAGGAGTTGGCTGAACTGGTTTCTCAGCACGTTGAAACCCTGATTATTCGGCGCGATCGCAATGGCATTGAGCAAGTTAGCGAAATTCTCAATTCTCTTCAATTAGTTAACCATAAACTCCAAGCCTTATATTGGTTTGCACATGGCGCGCCTGGAGAAATACTTTTAGGGAATAATTCCTTAAACCAAGCCTCTCTCAGTCAATATTCTAACCAAATCAAAGCTTGGAGATCGGCTTTAGACAGAACAGCCAATCTCTTTATTTATAGTTGCAACCTCGCTCAAAATACAGGCAGCCATTTCTTACAGTCTTTTAGCCGTATTTTAGGAATTAATATTTCAGCCTCTTCTCATCGGGTTGGAGACAGCAACCGAGGGGGAACCTGGCAACTAGACTTTAACACGCATTCAGAATATAGTTCTCATTTAAGCTTACAGCCCTCCTTATTTTCCTCGTATTCGGGTCTTTTAGCAACCGCGATCGTTACGACAACGGCTGATAGTGGTGCGGGTTCCTTGCGGAATGCGATCGCCACCGCAAATCCCGGCGATACAATCATTTTTAGCGCGAGTTTAGCCAATCAAACCATCACCCTCACCAGCGGACAATTAGAGATCAATAAAAATCTTACCATTGATGGTTCTGCGGCAGCTAATTTAATCCTGAGTGGGAATAATGCCTCGCGAGTAATTAATCTCCATTCTTACCAAACCCTCAATATTCAAAACCTCACCATTGCGAATGGAAGAGTCACCAGTACCGACTTAATTGAAGGGGCGGGTGCAGGGATCAAAACAGGAGAAGGCAGCAATTTATCAGTTAACAACGTCCAGTTTAGAGATAATATTGCTCGACTGGGAGCTGGTATTTTTGCTTTTAATAAAAGTACCGCCACGATTACCAATAGCACCTTTGACAATAACGACGCAACCTCCGGTTTAGCCTTAGACTACAAAGAACAAAGCGGCGGCGCAATTGTAGGATTTGTTGCCAATAGCCTCACGGTTAAGGATAGCAAATTTACCAATAACAAAGGCTTGAATGGGGGAGCCATTAACAACCTGCTAACTCCCCTTACCATTGAAAACTCAATCTTTATTAACAACGACTCAACGCCAGGTAAAAATGCCGGGGCTGTCGTAGGTTATGGCGGCGCAGTGTATAGCGATGGTTCCAGTAGCGTCAACAATGACAATATTGGGGGCGATATTATTATCCGGAATAGCCGCTTTGAAGGCAACACCGGATCGGGGCAAGGCGGCGGCATTTACCTTTATGTTTATCCCCCTGATAAAGTCACCCTAGAAGACTCAACCTTGCTTAACAACTCAGTGGTGAACAATGCGGAAGGCGTTGCCCAAGGTGGGGGATTTTTCTATGCGGCAAAAACTGGACTCGCACCCGGTAATAGTCCGTTAGTCATTTCGCGAACCACATTTGCAAATAATGTTTCCGCCGATCAAGGTGGGGGGCTGTGGGTGGGAGAAAATGCCCCATTAATCATTACAAATAGCACCTTTTCAGGGAACGAAGCCCAAGCGGTAAACGGGAATGGCTTTGGCGGTGCGTTAACGGTGTTTAATCAATCCAACCCAACAACGATTATTAACACCACCTTTGCTTACAATAAGGCAGCAAAACTCGCCGGGGCGATCTTTCATGGAGACGAGCAGAAAATAACGGTTCAAAATACAATATTTTATGAGAATATTGCCAGTAATGCCCTAAAAAATCAACAGCATGTTTCCCGCTCGCTGATTGACGCGGGGGGAAATATCCAGTATCCGCCCAAACTCACGGATATTCCCTTTCCGGGCGATCTTAATGTTACCGATAAAGTTACCCTTGCCGATCCGAAATTAGGCCCGTTGCAAAGTATCAATGGTGTCTTAGTTCATCCCCTACTCGCGGGAAGTGCCGCCATTGATGCCGGGGTGAATGCGGGGGTTGCTAGCGTAGATCAAACGGGTAATCCGCGCATTGTGGATGGAGTCGCAGATAGTGGGGCTTATGAAGCAACTGGAACCCTCCTTCCCCCACCCCCGAATAATCCACCCACCCTCGTTACGCCGATTCCCGATCGAACGGCTACGGAAGCAACGCCGTTTAATCTCAATATTGCTAGCAATTTTACCGATATTGATGGGGATGCGCTGGTATTTTCAGCCGTGGGTTTGCCAGAAGGGTTAGTCTTAAATTCAGGTACGGGCATCATTTCAGGAACTCCTACCCGTAATGCAGTAGGCACGCGTTCAGTTACTGTCACGGTTTCTGATGGTAAGGGAGGTGTGGTAAGCGATGTTTTCGATCTCGCTGTCACTGCTGCTACGCCAACTCCAACGCCGCAACCCACTCCGACTCCAACACCGCAACCCACTCCGACACCGACACCGCAACCTACGCCGACTCCAACACCCGAACCGATCCCTCAAGATCAAGGGGGTAACAGTTTAGAGTTGGCAGCAGACTTAGGCGTTTTAACGGGTTCCCAAAGCGTTGATGACTTTATCGGAAATGCAGATACCGATGATTTTTATAGCTTTCGCTTAGAAACAGAAAGCTTGCTGAATCTTGATTTACAGGGATTAACAGGGAATGCTTACATTCAACTGTTAGATAGCCAAGGGAACCTGATTCAAGAGATTGCGGCGGCGGATCTCGCTTTAGACGAGTTTGCCGTTTCCCTAGCGGCGGGTGATTATTTTGTGCGCGTCTTCAGCACAAATCCCGAAAATACAGCCTATACCTTAACCCTTTCTACCCAAAGTACCGCTACCCCCGATCTGGATGAGTGTGGGGGCGGGGGTAATTGTCAAACGACTATTTCTGGCACGAGTGGCAATGATGTATTGATGGGCGATGAGTGCCGTAACGTCATGTTAGGAGAAGCGGGGAATGATGTGTTGATGGGCAACCAAGGCAGCGATACCTTGTTGGGCGGTATGGGTGCAGATACGCTTTATGGCGGCAAAGGGAAGGATTCTCTGTTGGGAGGAGAAGGGGATGACTCGTTAATGGGCAACCGTTGCAATGATACGCTGTACGGCGGGAAAGGCAATGATGTGCTGTGGGGAGGAAAAGGAGATGATTATCTAGAGGGGGGTGAAGGGGATGATACCTTAAGCGGCGATCGCGGATCGGATACGCTTGTGGGTGGAGAAGGGCGCGATCTATTTATCTTGAGAACCGAAACGGCGTCTACACAGATGAGCGAAGCGGATCTCATTCTAGATTTTGAAGTGGGTGTGGATACGATCGGCTTAACTGATGGGGTGACTCCCGAAGACTTGATTTTAGAAGCTGTTGAAGGGAACACGTTAATTCGGGTGGCAGGTTCTAATCAAGTGTTAGGAATCGTCGTCGGAATTGCTCCACAGCAGCTTCCTAGGAGTTTTGTGAGTGTAGAGATGGCGATCGGCTAACGCGATCGCTCTGGGGGGCTAAGACAAGGCGATCGCGCCCCTGTTCCTTTGCCTGATACAAGGCGCGATCGGCAGCCGCAATCAATGTATCGGGCAAATCGGTATCTAGGGGAACGCTACTGGCAACGCCGATACTCACGGTGACAAATTCATTGACTTGGGAAGTGCGGTGAGGAATTCGCAGTTGTTGCACGGCTTGGCGCAACTGTTCGGCAATCTCTAAGGCTTGGGTAACGGGCGTATTCGGCAAAACTGCGACAAATTCTTCTCCACCGTAACGGGCAACGAGATCTGCGGGTTGGTTAATAGCTTGTCTGGCGGCGATGCTCAACTGTTGCAAGCACTCATCCCCCGCTTGATGCCCATAAAAGTCGTTATAGGGTTTGAAGTAATCGACATCAAACAAAATAATTGAGAGGGGTTGGCGATCGCAGCAGTGGCTTTGCCATTGTTGCCTGAAGTAGACATCAAAGCGGCGGCGGTTGGCGAGTTGCGTTAAACCGTCTAGGTTCGCAAGGCGTTCGAGTTCCCAGTTGGCTTGTCTGAGGGCGTCTTCGGCTTTCTTGCGTTGAATCATCGAACCCAATTGGGTGGCGATCGCTTTGAATAGCTGAAGCGATCGCTCATCAGGTGCTAATTCTTGATGGTGAAAAAACACTAAAACGGCTAATACCTGCCCATCTAGAACAATAGGCACCCCTAGAACGCTCTTTAAACTCGCTTGCTCTGCTGCTAGCGAGCGGATATTCATTAAACAGGGTTGTTCGGCTAAATCTGCAATCCACTCAATCTGCTGAGATGCCCAAACCCATCCGGGAAACCCTTGAGCATAGGCAAAATGCAAGCTTTCACTTTGGTGCTGAAATTCTAGTAAGTTGGGCAGATCGGTTCGCCAAGCGCAACAATATTCCAGATGGGTGGCTTCTGAATTTGGCATCCAAGCCTCACCAAAATCCCAACCAATGGTTTGGCAAACGGTACTGAGAATCGCTAAAAGGGCTTCCTCTGCATCTGCGGTTTCGCTAATAGCCTGAGCGGTTGCGAGCAGCAGTTGTAACTGGGCATTTTGTGCTTGGAGTTGTAACTGAAACTCATGCAAGCGCAATTGATTTTCGATGCGAGCAATCACTTCAATTGATTCAAACGGTTTGGTAATGTAATCAACGCCTCCTAGGGTAAATGCTGTTACCTTATCGAGGGCATCATCTAGGGCGCTCATAAAAATCACCGGAATATCGCGGGTTGAAGGTTGCGCTTTGAGCTGGCGACACACTTGATAACCGTTGAGGTCGGGCATTTTAACATCCAGTAAAATCAGATCGGGCACCACAAACTGAACGGACTTGAGGGCTAATTTTCCACTCGGCGCAACCCGCACCTTATAACCCTGATTGGACAAAATCTGAGTCAGTAAGGTAATGTTAGCCGGAGTATCATCAACGACTAAAATATTGGCTTTACCGAGAAAAATACTGGGGTCTTGGTTCATAGAATTATCTCTAGGCTTTTCGACCTCGGAGTAAAAATGTTGTCATTTCTCCCTTACCTTTGATTTGTACCGTACCGCGCTTTTCAAACTTAAAGGTGTCTTTTAATCGCTCGTAGACAATTTCAGTCACTTGAGTTTCGCCAGGAATTCCACTAGACTCCATGCGAGACGCAACATTGACGGTATCTCCCCACAGATCGTAAATAAATTTGGTTAAGCCAATCACGCCTGCAACCACAGGGCCAATATTAATCCCAATTCGCAGACAAAAATTGTTCTGAGTTCTGGCATTAAAGCGATCTAAAGCCGCGTGCATATCGAGAGACATTTGCGCGATCGCGATCGCTCGATCTTCTTGTAAAGGCAATCCACCTACTACCATATAAGCATCTCCGATTGTCTTGATTTTCTCTAAGCCATGATATTGAGAAAGTTGATCGAACTCGCTAAAAATCTGATTGAGAACTTCAACTAACTCGGTGGGTTGTTGATGAGACGCAAAGTCTGTAAAACCCACTAAATCAGCGAATAAAACGCTTACATCGGCAAAGCTATCCGCAATGACTTGCGATTTCTTCTGCAAGCGTTCTGCCACAGGTTTGGGTAAAATATTGAGTAACAGTTTTTCCGTTTGCTGTTGAGCCAGTTTCCGCGCCGTAATGTCTGAAACAGTCCCTTCATAATATAACAAACGTTCTTTGGAATCGCGGACAGCTCTAGCATTTTCCGAAATCCAGATAATTTCCCCATCTTTGCGGTAAACTTGCGACTCAAATCCTAATACCGCATTATGGGTTTCTATCGCTTCCTTAAATTCCTGGCGACGCAACGCTTTAACATACAATTGTTGCTCGATGTTCTCTAAACTCGCAATCAACTCTTCTGGAGAACTGTAACCATAAATTTTGGCAAGGGCTAAATTAGCGCTTAAGTATCGCCCTGAAGGGGTTGTTTGATAAATGCCTTCCACCGCATTTTCAACGATGCTGTGGTAGCGTTCTTGTGTAATCCTTAAGATTTCTTCAGTTTGCTTGCGCTGAATTAAGGTTCCCAATTGCGTCGCGACAGCCGTGACTAAATCAATAATTCTCTCGCTAGCAGAGGTTGCTTTACAAGAGTAGAAGACGAGAATAGCTAGTACCTGTTGTTCCAATAAAATGGGAACGGCAAATGCTGATTTCAATCTCACCTTTTGAATGTGAGAATACAAGAAAAATAGGTCTTTGTCGCAATCAATATCCTCAATCCATTCTGTTCTTTTAGAAATCCAAGCTTTTCCTTGCAAGCCAATATTCGGCGAGAAAGTGACTTGCAAACTTTGTTCTCTAAACTGTAGAAAACTCGATTGACTGCCATACCAGCCTTGACTGCACTCTAGAATTTTTCGTTCTTCGTCGGGAATCCAAGCTTCACCGTAATCCCACTGAATGGTGATACAAACTAATTGTAAAACAGCCTGCAATGCCGAGTGAACATCTCGACGATGGCTAATGGCTTGAGTCGTTGCTAAGAGCAAGCGCAATTCAATTTCAGCTTGACGCCGAGCTTCTAAGTTTTGTTGAAGCAGTGTATTTTGATGCACCAGTTGTAATTGAAGTTGGCGCAGGCGCAATTGATTTTCAATTCTGGCTTGAACTTCTAACGGTTCAATGGGTTTGGTAATATAGTCAACTCCACCGGCTGTAAAGGCATTCACCTTATTTAACGGCTCGTCCAAAGCACTCACAAAAATAACCGGAATTTCCCGCGTATGGGCGCTTGCTTTTAGCTTATGACAGACCGTATAGCCATCCATATCGGGCATATTAACATCCAGCAAAATCAGATCGGGAGGAGTTGCTTCCACAGACTTTAATGCTAAATTTCCATTGGGAGCAACGCGTACCTTATACCCTTCTTTGGTTAAAAGTTGAGTCAGAAGCTTCAAATTTCCTGGATTATCATCGACGACTAAAATATGGGCTTTCGGCTCAGAAGAAGTCTCAAGGTTCATAAAGTGTTGACAGCTTGAATAAGGTTAAGAATTTGCTCAAATTGGTATCGATCGGCAAGCTGAGAAATGGCGTTAGCAATTTCTTGAAATTCAGGTTTGATTTTATCAAGGTGAGCTGTAATTTCCTCTAAATCTCCTTCAATGACCGCTTGATATAACTCTAGCAACCAATCAATGGGGAGTCCGGTCAAATCGTTGGGATTTAGGCTCATTGGCTCTGAGTGGGGCGCAGCCGGGTGTTCCCGATCGGCCTCATAAATAAACATCACCCCTAAATGTCTATGAATGGCTTCTACAATTTCATTATCCTGAAATGGCTTGCGAATAAAGTCATCGCACCCTGAATTTAAAACTAAGGCTTTTTCTCCGGCTAAAGCGCTTGCAGTCAGCGCAATAATTTTGCATGGCGCTTGCTGCGTTTGCTGTTCGGCTTGGCGAATTTGTCGAGTAGCCGTACAACCATCCATAACAGGCATCCGGATATCCATCCAAATTAGGTGAGGGTGCCAAGACTTCCACCGTTCTAGGGCATCGCTGCCATTTGTGACCACTTGTAATTCAAAACCAAACGGTTGCAGGAGTTTTAGCAATAATTGGCGATTGTAGTTATTATCATCGGCAATTAAGAAGCGATACTGGGGTTGGTGGGGCGCGATCGCGATCGCCCGTCTTCCCCGATCCGCTGTGGGAATTTGGGTGGCGATCGCCATGCTAACCGGAATCTCGAACTCAAAGGTTGTCCCTAGGGCCACAGAACCATTATCCTGTCGTTTCTCCACAGCATCTCCCCGACTGGGGTTAAAGGCTTTCCCTCGGCTGATCGCTGTCATCTCACCCCCCATCATCAAGACGAACTGATAGCTGATGCACAACCCCAAACCCGTCCCTTCTTGCACCTGTTGTCCAGAAGAGGTTTGAATAAACGGTTTAAACAGGTGGGGAAGTTCTTCCGGCGGAATACCCACCCCCGTATCCGACACCTGAAACTGCAAGCGCACCTTAGCGGGATCGAGATGTTCGACAACGCGAACTTGCAACTGCACGCCCCCTTGGGCGGTAAACTTCACGGCATTACTCAGCAAGTTAATCAGCACTTGGCGCAGCTTAATCTCATCCGCCTGCACGTACTGCGGGACATCGCTACAGGTGGAAAAACGCAGATGTATCCCCTTATCCTGCGTTCTCAAAGAGAACATATCCTCAATATCTTCTAACAAGCGAGACAGATCGAAGCTATTGGCATTAAGCGTCATCCGTCCAGCTTCAATCTTAGATAAATCGAGGACTTGATTAATCAACGTCAAGAGATGTTCGCCGCTGCGTCGAATAATATTAAGGTTCTCCTGTTGTTCGCCGGAGAGATTCTTAGCTTGATACATCAATTGAGAAAAGCCTAAAATCGCGTTCAAGGGCGTGCGTAACTCATGGCTCATATTAGCCAAAAAGATACTTTTAGCCCGGTTAGCTGCTTCAGCCGCCTCTTTGGCAACGCGCAACTCTTCTTCCACCTGCTTGATCGTGCTGATATCGGTGGAAGAACCAATAATGCCCTGCACCTCCCCATTGGCATCAATAAACGCACTGACAATGGTTTGATACCACCGCTGTTCGCCTTGACGATTGACAATCGCTTCGGCGGGGGTAATGTAAGGTTGCAGCGTTTCCATCACGGCGCGGTTAATGGCTAAAAACTCATCCACCTGTGCTGTATTGGGATTCAAGTCATAGTCCGTTTTGCCAATCATTTCTTCAATGGGTAAGCCGTAGATGGCTGCGCCGCTTTGATTAATGGTTAAAAAGCGCCCTTCGCGATCTTTGACAAAAATAGAACTGGGAACGACATCAATCACTTGTCGCAAAAAGGCTTGTTGCGATCGCAATTCCATCTCGGCGATCGCGCGATCGCTCACATCGCGGATAATCACCAAAGCCGTATCCTGACTCACTGGCAGAATGCGGACTTCCTCATACCTCGCCTCTCCTTCAACCACAATTTCCTGCTGGTATATCTGCGTTTCGCCCTTATCTAAGGCCGTTTGCAGGGCGGCTAGACGGCGGCGGGCCAAAGGTTGGGGCAAAAAGTCAAAAATGCTTTTCCCCACGCCCTCTTCGCGCGTCACGATGCTTTTGAAAATGCCGCCATTGAGTTGTTCGAGTTGGTACCCTTGGCGATCCATTAAAATGACCAAATCTGGCAGGGCTTCCAGGATTTGCCGCAGGGTGGCTTCGCTTTGTTGCAAGGCGGCTTCTGCTTGTTTGCGATCGCTAATATCGCGCCCTTCGGGGATCAGCATCACCACCTCCCCCGCCTCATTCAGCAGCGGGCGCAGGGAAAAGTCAATGGTAACGAGGCGGTTATCTGCGCCCCAAACCTCTGCCTCGTAACGAATAAACGCCCCTTGGGCGGCTTGGGCGATCGCGGTTTTCAATTTGGCTTGCGCCTCCGGGGAGAACTTCCACCACGGCGAATCCCAAAACGGCTGCCCTACCACCTGTTCGCGACTCACCCCCGCAAAAGCCAAGGCGGTTTGATTGGCTTCTAGCATCATCCCATCGGGTTGCAATAACCCCACAAACTGAAACGCTTGATCGAAGATGGCGCGGAATTTTTGCTCGTTTTCCCGCAACGCCGCCTCCACCTGAAGCCGTTCCTTAATTTGCTGTTCTAGGGCAAGGGTGCGTTCTTGCACTTGCTGAGACAAATTCCAGTTGTAGTCTGCAACCAACTGTTCAACTCGCTTGCGTTCGGTGATATCCAATAGCAACCCATCCCAAACAATATCGCCGTTAGGCTGTTTTTCGGGTTGCGAAATCCCTTGCACCCATCTCAAGCCCTGTTTAGAAACAACTTGTCCTTCCCAGCGCCAAGGCTGTAAGGTGGTTGCCGAGATCCGAATCGACTCATTGAGGAATGCCAGATCGTCAGGATGGGTTTTTTGCCAAGCTAAATCGGCATTTTGTAATAGATCGGCGGGCGAGGCATCGTAAAATTCTTGAATTCTGGGGCTGGCGTAGGTAAAGGCGTGGGAACCATCGGGATGTAAAACATAGCGATAAATGGCACCGGGGACATTTTCAGCCAAGTGGCGAAACTTCGCTTCGCTTTCTCGCAGGGCAGCTTCTACCCGTTTAGCAGCCGTGATATCGGTGAGGGTGCCTATGGTTCCAGTCATCTTACCGGCGCGATCGCGCTCGATGGCGGCTTGTCCAAATACCCAAATTTCGCTACCATCCGGTCGTAAGAAGCGATACTCGCAGGCAAAGTCGCTTTGTTCGGCCATAAATTTTTCCCAGGCGGCAGTCACGCGATCGCGATCGTCGGGATGTAGAGTTTTTGTCCAACCGAAGCCTAACGCCTCAGTGGGGGAAAGTCCGATCATTTCAAAGCTGCGTTCGTTGCCATAAACGCATAAACCTTCGGCGTTATTGCGAAAAATCCCAACCGGGGCAATCTGAGTTAAGTTGGCGTAGCGTTGTTCGCTTTCAAATAGGGCGAGTTCTGCGTGTTTGCGCTGGGTAATATCGAGAATGAGACCATCCCAAATCAGATCGCCGTTGCTGTGACGCTCAAAGGTGGCGGAATTTTGCACCCATTTTTGTTGACCGGAGGGGGTGATAATGCAGTATTCTTTAGACCACTGTTGCGGCTTGACGGATGAGCTGAAGGCGTAGCGAATGCGCGACAGTTCTTCTAGGGGAATGAAGTTTTCGATGGTGCGGGGATTTTGCAGGGCAATTTCTGGATCGATCTCGCAAATTTCGCGACAGCGCGAACTCAGGTAAGCAATGCGATCGCTGCCATCGGGATGGATAATGTAGCGGTAAATCATCCCAGGCGAGTTTTCAGCAAGGTTGCGGAATTTGGTTTCGCTTTCTTGCAGGGCGTTTTGGGCGTTGAGGCGGGCGCTAATGTCTTGAAAGGCGGCGATCGCATACTCCACTTGACCGTCTTCTCCCCAAACGGGCATACTCTTAACTTCTAGGGGAATCTGGCGATGGGCTTGGTGTAACTCTAAATCGTCTGCGCTGGCGATTTTACCTGCAAAAGCCTTAACGAGGGGCAGTTCCTCAACGGGATAGGGTTCTTGGGTTCCGACTCGGTAAACTTGAAAGACTTGCGATAGGGTTTCGACTTCTGAGAGGGGGAGTTGTTGGTGCAGATTCAGGATTTTTCGGGAGGCGCGGTTGGCGTAAACAATTTGCCCGCTGCGATCGTGAATGGAAATACCGATGGGAATGGCGTCTAGAAATTTTTGCAGGCGGCTTTGGGTGGCTTGCACTTCTGCGTAGCGTTGGGCAGCTTGGAGGGCGATCGCGGCGGGGATGGCTAAGAGCTGAATGCGCTCTTTATCCTGTTCTGTAAAGGGGCTAGGCTTTAGGCTTTTTTCCAGGTAAATGAACCCGATCGGGCGCTCTTGGTGCAGCAGGGGGCAACAGAGAACCGATTTGGCTTGGCGTTGCTGAATTGTCGATAGGATGGGGGTGCGGGTGCGGGTTGCTTGTTCGATCGCCGTGAGAGATACCCGTCTTTTGAGGGGCAGCGATCGCAAAACTTCTACTTGATGGCTGCGAGCTGATTTAGCGGCTTCTATTTTGAACTCGCCGTCTTTTTCTAAGAGAATATAACCGCTTTGAGCTTCTACGGTTTCGATCAAGATGCCAATTAAAGTAATCAGCAGTTGATGAAGTTCAATTTCGCTGGCGATCTTGCTTTGGAGTTGGATCAAGGTTGCCAGATCGAAGGGTTTGGAAGACGGAGGCTCAGGGTTACGGGAGTGCATGAGATGAGGCGATCGATTGTTCATCTAAAGCGAACGCCCTACTGGGGCATTTTGAAGGAGACTTAATGATACATAATACTCAAGAATCATCGACGCTTGAGGCTTTGTACTCTAGATATCTCTCAAGAGGTTACAGCGAACTGTCAAACAGAATACTGGGCGAATGATTACCGATCGTTTCAGACGGTTTCAGGGAAAATCCCTGAAGAATTAGCTTGACTTTGAGCATTTTTTTGAAAGAATAAACTTTATCAAAAATTTATCAAAAACCTGACAAAGTTTCCGGATAAGCCTCGCTATAATCGTTCCATCTCCCCTTTATCAATCGCTTGTCATCGAGAGGATTGTAACAAATCTCCTCGTTTCTAAAATCATTTCCTTTCAGGAAAACTGTTGAATTGCTCAGAACAAATAATTTCCCAAGCCTCCTCTTAATTCAGGTTGTTTCAGGTGAATTCAGAGGGTTCAAGAGAAAATACAAGACACAATCTGTTACGAAAGCCACATTTTTTTGCAGTTGGGGTCGAACCCTGCAAAACCCAACATCAGCGGGTTTTTGAGCGTTGGGTCAGTCTATCAGATAGCAGGCAGCTTCACCAACAGCACGTTCAACGCGCCCATTGAGGCTGGCTAAAGCTATAATCTGCAACACCCCAACTATCCAAAAATGGGCGAAAAACATCAACACTCAATCATGCAGGGTCAAACGGATACGCGCTATCAAGATTGGGCTTGGCCATTGTGGCCCATTGTTCCCCTTTATCCCTATGGCAGGCGGCGCACCCTCCGCCAAGAAGTCGTTAAAGACAAGATTTGGACTTTTGAACAATCTCAAGGGATTCTTTACGTCGTCGTGCCGATCCGCATGAGCGCGATCGCTCTAGAATCAGGGGGGTTGCTGATTTATGCACCCGTCGCCCCCACCCCAGAATGTATCCGCCTAGTCCGAGAACTCGAAGCCCAACACGGCGAAGTTCAAGCCATTGTTCTACCCACCATATCGGGAATCGAGCATAAAGTCTTCGTTGGCCCCTTTGCCCGTCACTTCCCGCAAGCCCAAGTTTACGTCGCCCCGCATCAATGGAGTTTTCCGGTTAATCTTCCCCTGAGTTGGTTGGGTTTCCCCCGAAAACGCACGCATATCTTACCCGCCGATAGCCGTCAAAACCCCTTGGGCGATGAATTTGACTATGCTATCCTCGGCCCCATCGAACTCGGCCCCGGACGCTTTGCTGAAGTCGCCCTATTCCACAAGCGATCGCGTACTCTATTCGTAACAGACTCCGTACTCGCCATCCCCCCGGAACCCCCCGAAATCATCCAACTCGAACCCTATCCCCTCCTGTTTCACGCCAAAGACGACGCCCTGCACAAAGTTCTCGATAGCCCCGAAAACCGTCGCAAAGGCTGGCAAAGAATCTCCTTATTTGCCTTTTACTTCTCGCCCAGTACCCTCAACGTCGCGAACCTCTTTCAATCCATCCGCGACGCCTTCGCCGCCCCAGACCGCTCTAAACAGGCGTATTTTGGCTGGTTTCCCTTCCAGTGGCAAGACAACTGGCAGCAGTCCTTTCACGCCCTATCCCGACAGGGGCGGTTATTTGTCGCCCCCATTTTGCAAACCCTGATTCTCAACCGCGCCCCCCAAGCAACCCTCGACTGGGTTAACCGCGTGCAACAATGGAATTTTCAACAAATTATTCCCTGTCACATGCAGGCCGTTATTCAAGCCGATGGCGAACAATTTCGCCAAGCCTTTGCATTTCTTGAAAAACCCCAATCTACCCTAGAGGGAAATCGTTTACCAGAAGCCGACTTTCAACTGCTGCAAACCCTTAACCGCGCCCTGACGCAAACCCGTATTGTCCCTCCTGCCAAACTCGATTAAAGATTCAGGGTTTATTAGAGTTGAGACAGTAGGGTATCCTGATTCAACAGTGGCCCAATTGTGAACCAACCATCCCTCCCATGACTTCTGTGCTGCCTCACCAAAAAGCGAAAGCCCTCAAACCCGGTAGTCGCCGCCCTGCAAAAGAACTCTGTAGCGAGTGCGGTTTGTGCGATACCTATTACGTTCACTATGTTAAAGAAGCCTGTGCCTTTATTCATCAGCAAGTGGCGGAACTTGAAGAACAGGCACATGGTAGAAGCCGCAATTTGGATAACCCAGATGATTTATATTTCGGCGTTAACCAAAAGATGATGGCGGCGCGGAAAACGCAACCCATCGAGGGGGCGCAGTGGACGGGAATTGTGAGTAGCATTGCCATTGAAATGCTGACTTCGGGTAAGGTTGAAGGCGTGGTTTGCGTCCAAAATACCGCCGAAGACCGCTTTCAACCGATGCCTGTGATTGCGCGTACCCCTGAAGAGATTTTAGCGGCGCGGGTGAATAAACCGACGCTTTCCCCGAATTTATCAATTTTAGAGCAAGTGGAGCAATCGGGGATGAAGCGGTTGCTGGTGATTGGGGTTGGCTGCCAAATTCAGGCTTTGCGGGCAGTTGAACAAAAGTTGGGCTTAGAAAAGCTGTATGTGTTGGGGACGCCTTGCGTGGATAATGTCACCCGCGCAGGGTTGCAAAAGTTTTTAGAAACCACAAGCAAGTCTCCCGATACGGTGGTGCATTATGAGTTTATGCAAGATTTTCAGGTGCATTTCAAGCACCAGGATGGTTCGGTGGAGAAGGTACCATTCTTTGGCTTAAATACAAAAGAACTGAAGGATGTGTTTGCACCTTCTTGTTTAAGTTGTTTTGATTATGTCAATTCCCTAGCTGATTTGGTGGTAGGGTATATGGGCGCGCCGTTTGGCTGGCAGTGGATTGTAGTTCGCAACGATCGCGGTCAGGAAATGCTCGATATGGCGATGTCTCAGCTTGAAACTCAGCCCGTTATGTCGAAGGGCGATCGCAAAAATGCGGTACAACAAAGTATCCCCGCCTACGAAAAAGGCGTCACTCTCCCCATGTGGGCAGCAAAACTAATGGGGGTGGTGATTGAAAAGGTCGGCCCACAAGGGTTAGAATACGCCCGTTTTTCCATTGATTCCCACTTCACCCGCAACTACCTCTACGTTAAACGCCACCACCCCGAAAAGCTAGAGGATCACGTCCCAGAATACGCCAAGCGGATTGTCAGTCAATATCGCCTACCGGAGTAGGAATTGGGAGTTGGGAGTCAGGGAAGAAGGGAATTGGGAGTTGGGAGTTAGGAGTTGGGGAAGAAGAGGATGGGGAGGTGGGGGGATGGGAGGATGGGGGGAAAGAAGGGAATTACAGGTTAATACTGACTGACTTCTCTACTTCTGGTGAAATTAGCACTCTTTTCTTCTCTCAACACACCTTTTCTTACTCAGCACTAACTTCCCCACTCGGAACTCGGAACTCGGAACTTTGCACTCCTTCCCCCCACTCGGAACTCGGAATACCGCTACGCGGAAGCAAGCTACGGAACTTTGCACTCCTTCCCCCACTCAGCACTCAGCACTTTACACTCAGCACTTAGAGAAACACTCAGCACTTAGAGAAACACTCAGCACTTAAAACAATGGCAACAGAAGCATTAGGATGGTGGGGTGTTCCATTGGCGATCGCAGCCGGAACCATGCGAGGCGGAACCCCGTTTCTCTTCGTCTCCTTGGGCGAATGCCTCACCGAAAAAAGCGGCAAAATTAACCTCGGTTTAGAAGGCACTCTGTTAATGGGGGCAATGAGTGCCTATGCTATCTCCTACCTTACCGGATCGCCTTGGGTCGGCGTACTCGTCGCAGGCATCGCCGGAATGGTTCTCGGTAGCATTCACGGCTGGCTATCCCAACAACCCCGCGTTAACGATGTCGCCGTCGGCATCGCTATGATTATCTTTGGTAGCGGGATCGCCTTCTTTTTAGGAAAACCCTTCATTCAACCTTCCGCCCCCCAACTCCCTACCCTCGACTTAGGCGGATGGAGTAGCCTCACTCAAGTTCAAGCCGCCTTAAAAATTAGTCCCCTATTTCTTCTGGGCGTAATTCTAGCCCCAACTTTGCAATGGTTCTTTAAATCCACCCGTTGGGGTTTATTGATCCGCGCGGTTGGCGATAGCCCCGAAGCCGCTAGGGCGATGGGCGTTTCTATCTTCAAAGTCCGGATGTTAAGCATCATCGCCGGAAGTTTCCTTGCTGGAATTGGCGGCGCATCCCTATCTCTCTACTATCCGGGAGTTTGGACAGAACGCATTTCTAGCGGACAAGGTTTAATGGCGGTTGCTTTAGTCATCTTCGCCCATTGGAACCCCTTGCAGTGTCTATACGCTTCCCTCCTGTTTGGCGGGGCGCAAGCATTAGGCCCCGCTTTACAATCCGTCGGCGTCAATTCCTACTATTACCTATTTAACGCCGCCCCCTACGTCCTGACTCTCGCAATCATGATTTTGACCTGTTCGCCCAAACGCACCCTCACAGGCGCACCTGGGGCGTTAGGGACGGACACTTGATAGGGGAAGGGAGTTGGGAATTGGGAGTTAGGAGTTAGGGGTTGGGGAAGAAAAAATAGGAGAACTTGATAACCATCAACTCAGCACTCTTT